>CAZBIT010000219.1:0-4872 GCA_964491835.1 uncultured bacterium | reverse complement strand
AACAAGTAAAATTGCAGTTTGTAAAACGGTAGTCCAAGCCACAGATAGAAATCCTCCATAAATGCAATAAGCTCCTGTTATGCCAACTATGATGAAAGTGCATAACATAAATCCCCAATTAAGCGAAGTGGCCTGCTGTTTGAGTATCATTTCATAAAGAATGCGTCCTCCTGCGTATAATGCTGGTGCGAGAACTACAAATACCATATGTAAAAGCGTAAATGTTGCAAATACGGCACGTGTAGTTTGAGAATAGCGTCTTTCAAGAAATTCCGGAATTGTAAAGAGTTTTTTCCGATAAAAATATGGCATAAAAATCCATATAAGAACGGAGTAAGGGATAAAGTTACCCCATTCAAACGTTGCTGGAGCAAGACCCACGGCGTAAGCGGTTCCCACCATTCCGATAAAGTGTTCTGTGCCAATATTAGCGCCAGTCATCGATAGTGATACTACATACCATGGTAGTGTTCGACCTCCAAGAAAATATTCATCTGCTTCCTTTTTTTTCCCTCTTGCAACCCCAAAACCTAATACCAAATTAATCAAGAAGTATAATACAGCAATTGCAAGTATAGTTAAATCCATTTTTTATCCCTTTGTTATTTTATTTCAAGTTTTAACAAAAAAGATATGAATTTATTTTTGCCATATTTTAAAATAGTTAACTTAAAACTTACCATTAAACTCATTGATAGCGTCAATCATTGCAATGATATTTTCAAGTGGGGTTAGGGCTTGTAAGTTGTGAATAGTATTAAAAACAAATCCACCATTTTTGGAGAATATTTCACAGCGCTGGAGAACTTGTTTGCGAACATCTTTCGGATTTCCAAAAGGAAGAATTTTTTGAGTGTCAACTCCGCCTCCCCAAAAAACAATACGTTCACCATATTTGGTTTTCAAGTGTTCAGCATCCATTCCATAAGCGGAGCATTGAACAGGATTAATAATGTCAAAACCTGATTCAATAAAAGCAGACATAAATAATTCGATGGCACCACAGGAATGTTTGAATGTCTTCCATGTCGTATTTTTATGAATCCAGTCGTTTATTTGCTTGTAATATGGCATATATAATTCTCTAAACGTTGATTCGGAACAAAATGTTGATGTTTGGGTTCCGAAATCAGTTCCACAGATGAATATAACGTCAATTGCATTTCCAACGACATTATGAATTTTTTCAAGATTGGCAAGGGCAATTTCGCACTGTTTTGAAAATATTTTATGGATGTAATCTTTTCTGGTATGAGTTGAGATATACCATTCTGTGATGTCACGAATCCCTTTTGGGCATTTTAGGAATGGGGCTGGAACGAGTGCAATATCGCCGAATGCAGTTCCTCCAAATGTTGTAATTACCGCCCTTTCACCTGAGGAAGTTTTTTTAACCTCTTGTGCAAAATATGATAATTCTTCATCTGATATAAGACCAAATTCTTCAAGATTGTCTTCAGGATTTAAATTATTTTCATCAAAATACTCTTGACGGATAATGGTATCTGCAAAGTGACCTCCTTTTGGTATTTTAGCGCTTGGAGGTGCTAAAATGTCCCCCTCAGGATATATAAGTGTGTCATCATTTTCATCTTTTGTAGTTATGAAATGTTCTGAAACAAGAACCTCAAGACCATCATCCATTTTCCATAATTTCCAATTTTCGTTTATGAATCCGAACATCGTTTTATATGGATAGATGCCATCAATATCTATTCCAATTGATTCTTTTAAATCATTTTCAATCAATCCAAGCATTTGATATGGTTCATGAACCTTCACGGGTCTTTTCTCAAGACCATAGTAATCTCTTAAAGCAGAAACGCAACTTACGTGTATCCCGGTTACGGCGGTTCCACCAAAATCCACCGGCACACAATCAGGTTGTTTGTGATTTAACGTTAATTGAACTCTCTCTTTACCTGTCATTTCGTTTATTTAAAATTTAAGTCTGATATATTAAATTTTATCGTATGATTTTTATCTTATCTTCTTCAGAGAGATTTTCAACTGTGCAATCTTTAGCATAAGTTCTTTCGGGCAAAACAATCAAAACATTTGCATAACTACCGCCATCAACAAATGCTGCGTGATGCCATACGCCTGGCTTTAATATTATAAGAGTTCCTTTTGGAACGGAAAATACTCTAAAATCGTCAAGTGGAATTACATCTTTTTTAGTAGCATGTGCGACATGTATTAATATATCACTGTCAAGGGGTAGAATTCCTTCTCCGCAAGATGAGTGATATTCTATTGTATCGATTATTTCAGGGCGTTTTTCAACCCGACATATAGAAAAAGAAGCAATTGAAGAACCTGACAGGTTTAATTGGAGCATATCGCGATAAAATTCAATCGGTGGGTTACCAAAATGAATCTTATCAGGATTAATCATATTTACAAAGTATCCGTAAGGACTGAATGATTCCAAACTCAATTTTTCAACTTTTATTTCTCTCATATCTTATCTCCATTTTTATTTTTTATAATATTACATTATTTTTTTTCCTCCAAATGATGTTTGATAACTCTCCCCTCTTCAATATATAACACATCTTCACAGATATTAGTCGATAAATCTGCAATACGTTCTAGGTCACGGGATATTCTTATCAAATGAATTGAACGTTCAATAGTAGAAGAGTCGGACGACATAAAAGTAATCAATTCTCTTAGAATCTGATCTCTTAATTTATCTACTATATCATCTCTTTCGCAAACACTTTTTGCTAACATTACTTCTCCAGTAATAAAAGAATCTATGCTATCTTTTAACATTTTTATGGTTTCTTCAGCCATTCTTGGTATATCAATCAAGGGCTTTACCATAGGTCTTTCAATTATGAACAAACTACTTTCGCTAATATTTACAGCCATATCCCCTATTCTTTCTAAATCATTGTTCATTTTTAAAATCATCAATATGGTTCTTAAATCTTTTGCTTTGGGTTGATATTGGCCGATTAAGTTTATACAAAGTTCATCAAGTTCAATTTCCAACAGGTTTGACTTAGGTTCATCATCTTTTATTATATTTAACAGTAATTCCTTCTCTTTATTTATCAATCCTCTTATACATTTTTCAATCATATTTTCTACTAAAAAAGCATGTTCTAAGAGCTTTTTTTTAAGAAAGTTTAATTTTTCTTCTAACATATTTCCTCCTTAACCAAACTTTCCTGTAAGATATTCTTCTGTTCTTTTGTCTTTAGGCACGGTAAATAATTTTTCACTTGGACCAAATTCGATTAACTCACCTAAATATAAAAAAGCAGTGAAATCGGAAACTCTTGCCGCTTGTGCAATATTATGTGTAACCAAAATAATAGTTACGCTATTTTTTAATTCGTTAATTAATTGTTCAATACTTGACGTTGCCTTAGGATCTAATGCCGATGTCGGCTCATCCAATAAAATTATTTCTGGATTCATTGCTAATGCACGGGCGATACAAAGACGTTGCTGTTGACCACCAGAAAGAAATGTCCCTTTTCTATATATATTATATCTGACTTCATCCCACAAGACCGCCTTTTTTAAAGATTCCTCGATAATCCTATTCTGTTCACTCTTACTTAATTTTATGTCATTTAATTTATATCCTGCAATAACGTTATCATAAATACTCATAGTTGGAAATGGATTGGGCTTTTGAAAGACCATACCTATTTTTCTTCGCACAATGATAGAATTCATACTGTAAATATCATCATTATAAAGAAAAATTCTACCTGATACTTTTGCATCCGAGACTAATTCATGCATCCTGTTTATGCATCTAATAAGAGTCGTTTTCCCACATCCAGACGGTCCCATAATTGCAGTAACCTTATTTTTTGGAATGGACAAGTTAATATTTTTTAATATACAATTTTTTCCAAAAAAAGCACAGAGATTTTCTATTTTTAAAATTGGACTTTCCATTTTCTTGTTATTATTTTTGTAAGTATATTTAACATTAAAACAAACATTATTAGAAGAAAAGAAGCACCCCATGCTAAAGAATGCCACTCCTGATAAGGACTTGTCGCATAATTAAAAATTAACAGAGGTAAAGAATTTATCGGTTTAAAAATGTTAAAACTCATAAATGGATTTCCAAAAGACGTAAACAAGAGTGGCGCAGTTTCTCCTGCAATTCTTGCTAAACTTAATAAAATTCCAGTTAATATTCCGCTTGTTCCAGCAGGTAATATGACTTTAAGAATAGTTTTATAATAAGGAACTCCCAAAGCAAGAGACGTTTCTTTTAATGAATGAGGTATAAGATTTAAAGTTTCTTCTGTTGTTCTCACTATTATAGGAATCATCATTATACCCAAAGCAACTCCACCAGAAAAAGCAGAAAAAGTGCCTGTTGTTATAACAACCCACAAGTATGCAATAATGCCAATAACGATAGAAGGAATCCCCTGTAATATTTCTACACACAACCTTACCCAATATGATAATTTACTATCTTTATATTCAGAAAGAAATATTCCTGAACTGACTCCCAATGGAATGGATAATATGGAAGAAATAATTATCAAAATAATTGACCCAATTATTGCGTTAGAAATTCCACCGCCAATTTCGCCAACCGGTTTTGGAAGATTCAATAAAAAGTCCCAGTTTATTACAGAAATTCCGTTTTTAAATAAATACAAAACGATAAATAGCAATGGCAATGATGACAAAAATGAAATAAAAAATATAAAAAACTTAAATATTCTATCTTTTATTATTCTAAATAAGATTTTTTCTTTTTTCATTATTTAATTCTTAAAGTTTCCTTTTTAAATTTACATTTTACTCTTTTATTTTTCAACAAAATCGTTTTTCATTATATAAAAACCAAATCACTTTAAATTTTTCAAGTTTCTTTTG
>CAZBIT010000218.1:0-4875 GCA_964491835.1 uncultured bacterium | reverse complement strand
AGTTGAGGAATAAATGGGAGAAAGAAGATTTTACAAAGAAAAATCCCAAATTAGAAGCATTAAAAAGATTACCGCCAGAAGTTTTGGCACGTGCGATTAAGTCAAAAATGAATGAAGAAGAAAACGAAAGTAAATCCAAATAAATTTGAAAAAAATAATAACAAATATGAAAAGAGATATTAAAATTATTGAGATTAATTCAATAAATTATAAGGATGATACATTTCTTTACTCTTTTCCAGTTAAGATTGAAAGAATTACCGAATCAATAAAAAAAGTAGGATTATTAAATCCTATTATTCTTTTTGGGTGTGGAGATAAATATAAAATAATATCTGGTTTTAAAAGATTTTTTGCTTATAAACATTTAGGTTATAATGACATTGATGCGTTTGTATTTAAAAGTGGTTCAATCTCTGATTTAGAAGCGTTTTTAATTTCTATATATGACAATATAGAGATTCGTGAACTGAACATTATTGAAAAGGGGAATATATTAAGTAAATTGAAAAAACGTTTTAATTTAAATGATAATGAAATAATTGGCGAATATATGCCTGTTCTTCAATTAGAACCAAGTAAGAAGCTTCTTTATGATTTTATTAATTTATGTAAATTGGATGATGATTTAAAAGAGCATTTGATAAACAGAGATGTCCCGATAAAAGTTTCGTCACTTTTAACTTCGCTTTCAGATGAAAATTTAAAATCAATGTCAGAAATTATAACGAAACTAAATCTTGGAGCGAATAAAATAAAAGAATTAGTTGCTATGATAGATGAAATTTCTAAACGGGATGACATAGGTATAAAAAAACTTCTCTATGATTTAAAAGTTATTGAAACGTTAAAAAATGAAAAAATGACAATATCTCAAAAATGGGAAAGGATAATATGTATTTTAAAAGAGAAAAGGTTTCCGACGTGGAATGATATTGAGAAAAAGATAATTCGAAATATATCTTCTTTAAACCTACCGCCAAATATACATTTCAAATTCCCTTCTTATCTTGAAGGTAATAAATATACTTTTGAGTTGGAATTTTCTAATTCTAATGAATTAAAAAATATTGGAATGAAACTAATTGATATTTCAGAAAGAAAAGAGTTTTTGGAATTGATTGAATTGATATAGTTTTTTTAAAAAGAATTATTTAAAGATTTTTGTCCTATTATATTTTTTAGGGTACTAATAAATATAAAATTAGCGTCAAGGTATGAAAAAATTTCTACCAGAAAAAATTGTTATTGAAAATGGATGTAAAAATGACATAATTGTGAAGAACATATTAAAAAATCTTCCGAGTATTCCAATAAAGTATAGTGAAACGATTAATAATGAATATTTATTTCAAAATGTTCTCATTTTAAAAAGATATAAAGGTGATTTTTTTAAGAAGTGTCCTTGCAGTCCAGAAATTATCTGCTGTGGATATTATGTACTTATGAATGCTGAAAACTGTTACTTGAATTGCACATATTGTTTTTTGAATAAATATGTTAATGGAAATGCCATATTAATTTACACGAATATCGATGAAATGTTCAATGAAATTGACAAAGTATTAAACAAAAATCAAACTAATTTTTATCGTGTAGGAACTGGAGAATTTTCTGATTCTCTTGCCCTTGATGATATAACGGGATTTAGTAAAATTATTGTTCCATTTTTTTCTAAATATAATAATGCACTTCTTGAACTTAAAACGAAAAGCATCAATATAAATAATTTGCTAGACCTTGAACATAAAAACAGAACTGTTGTTTCTTGGTCCATTAATCCTGATAAAATAATTTTTGAAGAAGAAAGTTCATCACCATTACTTGATGAAAGATTAGAATCGGCAAAGATTTGTACAAGTAGAGGTTATAGGATAGGACTTCATTTTGACCCAATAATTCATTATCAAGGATGGGAAAATGATTATAAAGTAGTGGTGAAGAAGGTATTTGATTTTTTATCTCCGGATAACATTATTTGGATAAGTTTAGGAAGTTTCAGATATGTGCCTGAATTGAAGAGCGTCATAAGAGATAAATTCCCTAAAAGTAAGATAATTTATGGTGAACATATATTATCTACTGATGGTAAAATGAAATATATTAAACCAATTAGATTAGATATATATAGAAAAATGCTTTCTTGGATAAGAGAATATTCTAAAGATGTTTTTGTTTATCTTTGTATGGAAACAAAAGATGTATGGGGAAAGGTGTTTAACCTTGAGTTGGAAAATAAAGGAGACCTTGAAAAACTTTTTCCCCAAATATGATACGATAATCCGACATTAAGCAACAATATTAACCCGCCCACCTTTACCTTTTGAAGTAGAAGTTTTTGGTGCACTTTTTGTCGGATTTGTTTTTGGTCGATTCATAGGTTGATTCTTTCGAGCCGATGTCGTCTGTTGTGTTCTTTGAGGATTACGTTGAATTACTGGTTGCGATTTATTTGCCCCTGGCATAGGATTTATTGTTTGAGGCATTTTATAACCTCTTTTAGTTTGTTAAATGCTATGAAAATTTATATAAAATATAATTACTCAAACCAAAAATACTTTCTCTCATTAAATCCGTTGTCAATTTCGTGATAATATGATATTTCGTCCTCATCGGGTTTCCAGGAAAGAAATATGGGTCTACCATCCTTTTCAGAAAGAAAGTCAATGATACCTTCATCAACGTCCTGTAAAAAACAACCGATGTCGTGGACTTTTTTTATTGTCTTATTTAACTCGATAACGATGTCGTTTAGTTCTTTTTTCTTTTTGCAGACTTCTTTTTGCTCCTGAAATTCAATTTTTAATTCTTTTGACAAATGTAAAAGTGAAATTTCGTATTCAATAAAATCTGCCTTATTCTTTTTAATCCTTAAGAGATTTATTGTTTTTCTTAATTCAGGAATAAGTTTGTTGGCTTCTTCAATTGTAAAAAACTTTGCAATCATTGGATATACCTAATGCATTACTTACAGTTTTATTATATAAAAATTAATATATAAAATCAAGTATAATTTTGAATTGTTTGAAAATATTGTTGTAGTATGAATAGATAGGCAACGATATATCGATGGGAATAAAAGTGTGATTATGTAAAACTAATGTTATGCTTTCCTATCTACTCTTCCTGAACTTCTTCTTGGAGAAGGCGATGTCCTTCTGGGAGCAGGGTTGTTTTTTGGAGGTGGACTTTTTCTAACGGTTGTTTGTTGTTGGGCTGGTTGTTGTCTTACTCCATTTACTCTTGGCATTTTTTCCTCCTTGATTTCTGTTAAAAATTTAAAATATCTTAGTAAATAATTATTAAACAAAATGAAATAATCCTAATCTTATAATCGGCATAATTTCACTTATCTTTAACTTGTGATAATAGAATTATTTACAATGGAAGAGATTTATTTTATGTAGTTAAGTCAAATATTCAAATAAAAAGGCGACTTATTTGAAATATCTGTAGTCAATTTTTTGAGGAGAATGATTTAAAAATATAACTGAAGAACCGCATTTTTTACAGTTATAAATATTTACATGTTTTTTCCCATTGAAATTCTCAATTCTTCCAACTATTTCAACCTTTTTATGATTGCACACGGTTTATCCTCCTGTATTGTCTTTGTTTTTATTATCGTCAAAATTGTTTTTTGGATTGAATTTTTATTGGTGTTTTATTGGAAATATTTTATAAAAATAATATTTCCATAAGAATATTTGTTTGATTTTTAAAATATTTTTGATAAATTTTTTTGAAGATATTTAAAATTGACTTTTCAGAAGGAGAACTGTATGAAACTGTTGCATTATAAAAATGATTCACAATATCGTCTTGGTTGTTTGGTGGGCGACTATATCATTGATTTGAATAAGGGATGGAAATTTTATTTAAAATGCCAGAATTTGAAAAATATTAAAAAGGATATTCCCACTGATATGATAGAATTTTTTAAGTCTGGTGAAGAATCTTTGAAAAATGCTAAAAAAGTAGTTTTTTTTGTGGAAAAGTTAATTAAAAAAAATAAAATTCATAATGGTTTTATGTTTAAAGCAGATAAAGTTAAAATAGGTCCTCCAGTATTAAAACCAGAAAAGATAATATGTATTGGATTAAATTACAGGGACCATTGTGCCGAGAGCGGTGCAAAGATTCCAAAAATTCCTGTGATTTTTTCTAAATTTAATACAGCAATTATTGGAAATGATGATTTTATCGTGAAACCTTCATTGACCAAAAAACTCGATTACGAAGCGGAACTTGCGTTTGTTATCGGAAAAGAGGGGAGATGGATTGATAAAAAGGATTGGTTGAAATATATTGCAGGATATACAATTATGAATGACGTTAGTGCAAGAGATATTCAATTTTCTGATGGTCAATGGGTTAGGGGAAAAACTTTTGATACTTTTGCCCCAATTGGTCCATACCTGATAACGCCAGATGAAATCAATAATCCTCATAATCTTGATATTCAATTAGTTCTCAACGGCAAGATGATGCAGAACTCAAACACGAAAAATCTTGTGTTTAATGTTCCTTATCTGGTGAGTTTTCTATCAAAAGTGATGACGTTGAAGGTAGGTGATATTGTATCAACCGGGACACCACCTGGGGTTGGAGTTTTCCGTAAACCACCCGTTCTATTAAAACATAATGACCAGATTGAAATATATATCAAAAAAATTGGGGTATTGAGAAATAAAGTAATTGATGAAATTTATTATAAAAAGCACGTTAAAAAGCTCAGAAAATAATTTTTTTATATTATTGATATATTCAAGAATTTATTAAATCAATATAATTTAATATATTATTTTAAAAATTTATGTAAGAAAGGAATAAAATGAGTGGAAATGATATAAAAAGAATAGGGGTCTTAACGGG
>CAZBIT010000217.1:0-4879 GCA_964491835.1 uncultured bacterium | reverse complement strand
AATCAATTCTTGATGTTGCAGATGAAATAGTTGTCGTTGATACAGGTTCAAAAGATGATACAGTTGAAATTGCTAAAAGTTTTGGCGCGAAAATATTTCATCATAAATGGAATGATGATTTTAGCGAAGCAAGAAATTATTCTTTAAGTTATGCAACTGGTGATTGGATTCTGATAATCGATGCTGATGAAGTTTTGGAATCCGAAGATATTCCAAAAGTTTTGGAAGCGAAGTGGCAGAAGCAATTCGATGCTGTTTGTTTTGCAATTTATAGCGTCCTTCCTGGACAGATTGGCGGTATTAATATGGGGAAAAACTATTCTGGACGATTCTTCAAAAATAGGAAGAGCATATATTATGAGGGAATCGTTCATAATGTTTTGCATCTTCCAAAGAAGACCGCTACTTCTGATATAAGAATGTATCATTATGGTTATGATTTGAGAACAGACAAAATGCGGAAAAAATTTGAAAGAAGTATTAAACTTTTATTGAAACAGATTGATGATAATCCCGATGATGCTTTTGCTCGTTATAATACTGCACAGTTGTATTTGAGTAGATATTATGTTAAAGAAGCAGAAGAACATGCATTAAAGATTATTGAGATTCTTTCTCCGGATGACCAGAAGCAACAGCATCTATATTTAATGGGTTTATACCAATTGGCACTTGTAAACCTTTATAAAAACAATTTCGAAAAGTCGGAAGAATACTGCCTTACCGCACTTAAAATTATGGAAGATTATATCGACCTGGTTCATGTTCTTATGTGGATTTATTTTATTCAAGAGAGGTTTGATGAGGCAGAAAAGATGTGCTTTAAACTTTTGGAATTGATAGACAAAAAGATTAATAAAGAAAGTTTTAATTCTCTTATATTAAACAAACTCGGAAGCGATTATGAAGCATATTATGTTCTTGCGGAAATAAGTAATCGAAGAGAAGATTTTATAAATGCAAAAGAATACATAAATAAATGTCTTCAATATAATCCATATTACTGGAAAGCATATCGTTTTCTTGGGGACATTTTAATGAGAGAAGGTGATTATAAAAAGGCGAGTGAATGTTTCGAATTCGGTATTAAATATGGCTATCTCAACGCTGAAAAATATGGCACAATCGGTGCAAAGAGAAAGGATTATTCTTCTATGCTCGATGAGTATAAAACCGCCATTGAAAAAAGTATCACTGTGAAATGAAATATTTTAAGATAAATTCTTTGGAATTCAAAAATAAATAATGAATTATATGACCAATATTAATGATAAGAATATAACTCTATCATTGTGTATGATAGTTAGAGATGAAGAAAAAAATTTAGGTAAATGTCTTGAAAGTATAAAAGATTTAATTGATGAAATCATAATAGTTGATACCGGTTCGAAAGATAATACGATAAAATTGGCAGAAGGATATGGAGCGATAATCTATTATTATAAGTGGAATGATAATTTTGCTGATGCGAGAAACGAATCCATTAAATATGCAAAAGGAGATTGGATTTTGGTTCTCGATGCCGACGAAATTATTGATGAAGAAAATAAGAAAAAAATTAAAAGTTTGATTAATAAAAAAGAGGATTTGGCATACTATTTAAATTTTAAAAGTAAAATAAATCCAAGTGGTGCCGGGAAATACGTATATAATGCTCATCCTCGCTTATTTCAAAACCATAAAGGTATTTTTTATCAAGGTAGGATTCATGAAGAAATCGCTTCATCAGTTAAAAATATAGGTGGTAAAATCTCTTTAAGTGATGTCGAAATAGAGCATTTTGGTTATGAAAATTATGTTTATAATGGAAAGAACAAAGTTGAGCGAAATATAGAAATTTTAAAAAGGGAACTTGTTGAAAATCCAAAAAACGGTATGACGTATTTTTATCTTGGAGAATCTTATTCATTAATGTATAAATGGGATATGGCAGTATATTATTACAAAAAAGGAATTGACTCGCAAAATATTCCTTCTTTAAACCTTGCTTTACTTTATCAAAATTTAGGGACGGCATTTCTTCATCTTAAAAAATATGACGATGCCGTAAAGTCAGAAACAAATGCGGTTGGAATTAATCCTTACATTACAACTGCACATCTTGTGTCTGCTCAAGCCGCATTTGAAAATAAAAACTATGATAAATCTATCTGGGAACTTAACTGCTTTATTGAAAAGATTGAACAAACTGACATAAAAAGAAAAAATTATGTATTATTTCATCAGCCCGACTTAACATTTGTTTATTCTCTTTTGGGGAGTGCATATTTAAATTCTCGCAATTATGAAACCGCAGAAAAGTGTTTCATTGAGGTTATAAATGAAAGTGGAGATACCGATAATACATATTATCTATTATCTAAAACTGCATTGGGAAGAAGCGATTTAGAAAAATCAGAAAGGTATATAAAAAAGGCAATAGATGTAAATAAAAGTAATGTGGAATATTACGTTGAACTTGGTAATATTTTAGGAAACCAACGGAAGTTTTCGGAGGCAGAAGAAGTTTTTGAAATCGCACTAAATTTAAACAAGAAAAATCCCAGAGCATTAAAAGGAAAAGGTTTAATTTATTTAAATAAAAATGAAATTGAAAGGGCAATTTCTGAATTTGAAAAAATTGAGAATAAGGAAAACGATGTAGAACTACTTGAATTACTTGCGGAATCATATATGAAAGTCAGTCGTTTTGATGAATCACAAACTATTTTTAAGTCTTTGTTAAACAAGGGAATAAAGAAGCAAAATTACTATTATTTTTTGGGGAAAATAAGCGAAGTTTTTAGTAATAACGTTGAAGCCAATCAATTTTATAAAATGTCGGCAGAATCTGAAAATGGGATTTCGGAATTGTATTTTATATCGGGGAATAAACTTTTAAATGCAGGTTTATGCGCTGATGCAATAAATGCATATAATCAATCTATAAAACAAACGCCTCATGTCAAAGAGCCAAGGATGAATTTGGCTCTGGTGTATATAAAAAAGGGTGATTTCCAAAAAGCGGTGGAAACGTATTTGGATTTGTTAAAAATTGACCCGATGGATAAAAAAGTTAAAAAAAATCTTGCTGGAGTTTATGCAAAATTGGGGGATATTAAAAATGCTGAAAAATATCTCCTTGAATCTAAAAATTGACGTTTATTTATTGTTTTATTTGTCTTAAATGCTTGTTAAAAAGTAAAGTTTTATTAAAAAATGTCGATTATTAAGTAAGAATTGAGAATTTATTATAAATTAAGTTCTTAAACATATAATAGGAGGGGTATATAAAGTTTTAATTTTAAAATAATAATAAAAACGGGCAGGGATGTCCGTTAAGGATGAACAATTAAAATTACAAGGAGGTAAAAATGGCTATTGGTGATTCTACTCGAATCAATACTAACATAGCAGCTTTTAACGCATTAAATGCTTTAAAAAGCGTTAACAGGGAGTTAGAAAAGAGTCAATTTAAGTTAGCAACCGGCGCGAGAATCAACGAAGTTGCAGACGACCCTGCGGGTTTCGTGATTTCAAAACGGCTTGATGCACGTGGTAGAGGTTTGGCTGTTGCTTATGATAATGTTGGAACAACGAAAAACGTCCTTTCGATTGCAGAAGGCGGAATGATAAACATTCAAAACATATTAATCACAATGAAGGAAAAGATTACTCAAGCGGCAAGTGATACGCTCGGGTCTGCTGAAAGGAATGCTATTAAAACGGAAATTGACCAATTAACCTCAGAAATCAATGATATTGTCCATGAAACTACTTTTAATAATGTGACGTTGCTCGATGGAAATTATATTAATAAGTCATATCAGACAGGTGAAGATACCACGAACGTTTTGGTATATTCCATTATTCAGCCAACCGCGCAAGGCACAGGTCTTGGAAGAGGTCTATATGCTGCTGATTTAAAAGTTGATTCTGCAAATGTATCAAGTTTGGTATTTACCGCGGCGGGTTCATCTACTGCACTGTCAAACGTTGATAATGCTATTGAGGTCGTTTCAGATTTATTGCAGGATGTAGGAGCAAAAGTTTCGCGTTTAACTGTTAAGGAGTCAACATTGAGTATAGCGATTACTAATACTTTGGCTACGAGAAGTAGAATTTGGGATGCAGATATTGCAAAAGAGCAGTTAAATTCGACAAAATTGCAAATATTACAACAGACAGCGACTGCACAACTTGCTCAAGCTAATGTTGCTCCACAAAACGTGTTGGCTTTATTCCAGTAATGAGTAAATGAAATAAAATTTGCATAAATCATAGATAATTTGATGGTGCTTTTGGAAAACAATTAATCTGGTAATAAATCTTCAGGAGGATGTTATTTGGCTGGCATAAACAATCATTCTAAAGAACATTTGAATTATCAAAAAAATCAAATAATGAGTTTAACACCTGCTCAATTGGTCTTAAAAATTTATGATTATGCAATTTTAGGGTGTAAATTAAAAAACTCTCAGAAGGTATCAAAGGCTCTGATAGAATTGATTTCTGGTTTAAACTTCAATTACGGTGAAATTCCTTTGGGATTGTTCCGACTTTACCAATACTGCTTAGATATAATTAAAAAAGACCAATTTGAAGAGGCACTAAAAATTTTGTCAGAGCTAAGAGATGCCTGGGTAGATATCGTAAAAGAGGAAAGTAAACCTCAAAAAAATATTAAGGTGAAGGTGGTTTAGAATGGCGAGTGTTTCTTCGATTTCAACACAGCAGTCGAGCGTCGAACAATTGGTATCACAATACATTGCTTTGGAGAGAAAACCGGTTGATGAACTTGAAACATCAAAAAGTGGTCTTCAGAAAAAGATAAATGTTTATACCGACCTTAAAGCAAAACTGAAAACGCTTCAAGATTTGGTAAAGAAGTTTATTGGTA
>CAZBIT010000216.1:0-4888 GCA_964491835.1 uncultured bacterium | reverse complement strand
CAAAATGTTTTGGACATTTTTTATTTTTATCAAATAAATTTTAAACTAAACTTATTTAGGAATATCTCCAATTCTTGTCCATCTAACTTTATGGGAGAAGTCCCATAACGGTACATCTCTTCTCCAAGACCAATAAATGATAATAGGTTTACCAACGATATTCTTTTTTGGCATGAATCCCCAATATCGGCTATCAGAACTATTATCTCTATTATCGCCAAGCATAAATAAATTTCCTTGTGGTATTTTCACGGGTCCATAATTGTCTCTATTCCCATTTCCCAGTGGGAAAATGTCTGATTCTATATATCCTTGAGGCCTGATTGGATCACTTGTTTTAACGCCACTATTGTTTGGTAATGGCTTGCCATCAACATAAACTACTTTATTTCTTATTTCTATCGTTTGACCTTCGATAGCAATACATCTTTTAACGTAGTTCACTGATTCGTCTTTGGGATATTTAAATACGATTATATCATTTTGTTTGGGCTTTTTTAGTGCTGGTAATCTTATGTCGGTATATGGAATTTTTATGCCATACACAAATTTATTAATAAAAAGAAAATCTCCTATAAGTAGAGTATCTTCCATAGAGCCAGAATAAATTTGAGTGGCTTTAATTACCGTTGTAGATATAAAAAGATAAATTATACCTGCAACTATAATTGACTTAACATACTCGATGACCTTATCTTTAACGACCTTTTTATCCATTTTTGTTTTCTTAATCTTTTAATTTAACTGAATTGATTATTTGGTTTAAACTTAATTTATATATAATTGTTCCAATTTTGTTTTAGGAAAGTTAATATTTTTTGAACAAAAATTGTTTAAATTTTCATTATCATTAGTATAATAGATTGAATTAGAGTTTATTCTTTTTAAAAAGATTTGATAGTTTTTTACTTGCTTCTTCTTTAGATAATGTTTTATCCGTCTTAGGTTTTTCTTTTGAAAGTGAAAAGTATTCGCAAAAGTTTGCGCTGTTCTTTTCTTTTACCCATTCTGCCTGCGGTTCTCTACATTCGTGATAAGCCAATTTGTCATAGAATATACAATTAAAACAGCAATGCAGATACGCATTGCAAAATGGGCAAGTTTCGGTTCTGCCGATTTTTTTTTCTAATTTTATCTCATTTTTGCATTTCCAACAGTACATTTATGTTGTCCAATATTTACTATGCTTTTTTATTTTTTGATAAATTTAACATATCATTTGATTTGTTCTTTTTAGATTATTAAAAATTCTTATAAAAATCAAGAAAATAATATCTTAAACAAATCTTAACTTAATTTTTAAAAAAATTCTTTCTTTTAAATTAAAATAAATATGATTATATTAAAATATTTATATGAGTTATAGTTAATTTCTTGGTTTTTATATCTTTCCTTGAATTTTTAGGTTTAATCTCATCATAAAGTGTATTTATTTAAAACGAAATTTGTCAGTATATAATAAATTAGAAATATAATATTTATGGAATTTGAAAAGTATTACAAAAATCTTCAGGGGAAAATAGATAACAAATTGACTTCTCTGATAAAGAAAGATTATCCAATTAATCTATATAGTCCCATTAAATATGCCCTTTCACAAAGGGGGAAACGCATACGTCCTATACTTTTGATATTTTCTTGTGAAGCACTTGGTGGAAACATTAAGGATTGTTTTGATGCAGCCATAGCAATTGAAATTCTTCACGATTTTACGCTTGTTCATGACGATATAATGGATGATGACTATATTCGCAGAGGTAGTAAAACTGTTCATGCAAAATGGGATAAAAATGTTGCACTTTTATGTGGTGATGGACTAATTGCACTTGCTTATAGTTCATTATTAAAATCAAATGGAAAATATATAAAGAGAATCACTTCAATTTTTTCTGAAGGTATTGTTAAAATATGTGAAGGTCAATCACTTGATAAAGATTTTGAAAGTATGAAGAAGGTTGATATTGATGAATATATGTATATGATTGAAATGAAAACGGGGGTGTTGATGTCAATTTCATCTGAAATTGGTGCTATTCTTGGAAATGGTTCGGAAAAACAAATTCGTGCGTTAAAAAACTTTGGTATGAATTTAGGAATCGCTTTTCAAATTCAGGATGACCTTCTTGATGTTGTTTCAGACAAAAAAACTTTGGGTAAAACACCTGGAAGTGATATTGTAAATGGTAAAAAAACATTTCCTATTATTCTTTTAAATAACAAAGTGAATAATAAAGAAAGAGGATATTTAAACGATTTAATGATAAAAGGTGAAATTAGCAAAAATGATTTGGATATTGTAAAAATCCTTTTGAATAAGTATGAATTAATTGGTTATATTAAAAATGAGGTAAATAAAAGAATTAAAAGAGCAAAGGATTATTTGAAAAATCTTGGTGTTAATTGCAATTCTGAAAATTTAATTAAACTTGCGGAATTAATTATGGAAAGAGAATATTGATATTTAATTTTTCTCCTATAAGATGAAAAAATATGTTTTTATTATATAAAGTCAAAATCTCTTTGTAAAATTTTTTTGGAGACAAATATGCAAGAGAATGAGAAGATAACAAAAAGGAGATTTTTTAAAAAGATTTTCGGGCTTTTAAGTGCATATATAGGTTTTTATATGGGGAAAGATGGGTTTTTATCAAACGCAGTTACAATATCAAAAGAAGAGCAATCAATTCCTGAGATGCCAATGATTCAGTTTGGAAGATATAAGATATCTAAACTTATGATTGGAGGGAATCCTATCAGTGGAAATTCACATTTATCTGATGAAACAGATCAGACAATGCTTGATTATTGTTCTGAAGAAAATGTCATAAATTTACTGCATATATGTGAAGAAAGGGGAATCAATACCTGGCAGGCGAGAGGTGACAGACATATTATTAGTCTTCTACGGGCATACGGAAATAAGGGTGGGAATTTGCATTGGATAGCGCAGACCGCTTCAGAGTTGGCTGATATACCAAGAAACATAAGAGACATTGCGATGACAGGGGCAATTGGGACTTATCACCATGGTTCAAAAACCGATGAGTTATGGAATAATGGAAAAATTGATGAAGTCAATAAAATGCTTAAAGTTATCAGGGATACGGGTGTTATGGTGGGTCTGGGAAGTCACATTCCTGAAGTATTGGAATATGCAGAAGAAAAAAATTGGGATTTAGATTTCTATATGGCTTGCTTTTATAATCCATTGAAAAAGAAAGGACAAATTGACGAAAAAACTGGTAAGCAATTTCAAGGTGAATATTACGGTGATGAAGACAGAGAAAGAATGTGTAAATTTATAAAGCAGACAAATAAGATTTGTTTTGGTTTTAAGATACTTGCAGCAAGCAGAAAATGTGCAACTCCTGAATCTACAAAAGAAGCATTTGAATATGCTTTGAAAAACATAAAGAAAAATGATGCCATAGTTGTGGGTATGTTCTTACCATATCATGCAGTAGATGATACCCGCTATGTCAAAGAAATTTGGAATGAGATAAGCAAATCTTAAATAGTTTAATAATAGTAATTTTAAATATT
The DNA here is from genome assembly GCA_964491835.1 of uncultured bacterium. Classification (GTDB taxonomy): domain Bacteria; phylum SM23-31; class SM23-31; order JAUVVT01; family JAUVVT01; genus CAZBIT01. The sequence continues at coordinate 1,345 of CAZBIT010000216.1, read as the reverse complement.
ATAAACTCCAAAAGTATGTAAATTTCATAATAAGGGCTCTGTTTTTGATATTTTTTAAACTTTGAATTGTTGTCTCTCTGTTTTCGTTATAAACAAGGTATATGTGGCTTTTTGGTTTATACATATAATCAAACAGAAAGTTTCCTCTTATTTTTTGATTTGCATCGCTGTATTGGATATAATACTTCAAGAATAGTTGTGGATTGAATGAATAAGTGAACCTTCCTGAGACAAGATTGGATATTGCTTCGCCATTCTTTAATATTAAATTATTGTATGAATAACTTAAGTTAATATTCAAGTTATTTGAAATATTCATTGAATTGTTAAAATAAATGCCATTCTGTTTGCCATCATATTCACCTCCCCATCTATATGTTATACTTCCCGAAATTGGTCTGCTGTTGAATGTATGTAATGAAATGTTTTGATTTATTACGTTATACTTCCCCGGGTCAAGTTCTATGCCCCTGATGTAATCGGCTTCTGGAAGAAATTCATATTCTTTGTCAATGCCAAGTGATAAAAATTCACCACTTTTGAAACTTATCCGTAAGTCGTATTCATTTCTTCATTTGTTCATTATAAATTGAATTAGGAGTTTAACGCCAACACCGGTTCCACCCTTTATTATGTAAGGTCTCGAATCTTCCACGTATGCAGTTCCTGCTATGTCGATATGAATCCATGGTGTTTCTTCATTTACGAATTTATTGAGGAATGCGGCAGCGGTAATTGTTCCACCTGTTTTTCCACCTGTATTCTTAATGTCCGCTATGTCACTTTTTATCTGTTCAAAATAATCTTTCCACATCGGTAATTCCCAGACCCTTTCTCCAGAACATTCGCCTGCTTTTAATATTTCATCAATGAGTTTCTTATTATTACCTATGACTCCGGATGCATGATAACCAAGTGCGACAACGCAGGCACCGGTTAAAGTTGCAAGGTCGATGATTGCGGACGGTTTAAATTTATCTGCGTATGAAATTGCGTCAGCGAGTATTAATCTTCCCTCTGCATCTGTGCTGATTACTTCGATTGTTTTCCCTGATAATGTCTTTAAAATATCTCCGGGTTTGTATGCATTTCCACTTGGCAGATTTTCAGTTGCAGGAATTATTCCAACTAAATTAATGGGGAGTTTCATTTCGCCGACTGCTCTAATTGTTCCCAATACGGCTCCTGCACCAGCCATATCGTATTTCATTTTTTCCATATCTTGACCTGGTTTTATCGAAATGCCACCGCTGTCAAAAGTTATTCCCTTTCCAATGATTACAATAGGATTTTGATTATTTTTTGCGCCATTATAGTTGATAACGATTAATCTCGCAGGATTTTT
>CAZBIT010000215.1:0-4920 GCA_964491835.1 uncultured bacterium | reverse complement strand
AATAAAAAAAAAATAATGTGATAATTTAAATATATAGTTTAAAATATGGGATTTCTTAACGAAATTTCAGGACTCGAAACGACAGAATAGTGGATAGTTTAAATGACATAATATGAATAATTTAGATGACATATTGGTAACAATTTAGATGACGAAATGGGTATATTTTCAATTGTTTTTATTTTTTCAACGATTATGTTTGCTTCACCTTTGACTCTTGATTGGACAGTGCCAATAATTGTAAAAGGACCACAACTTTTTAGAATTGCACCATATTCTTGATAAACCTTAGGGAATAAAACACATTCCATTAAACCTTTTTTATCCTCAATTGTCATAAATCTCATAAAATCACCATTTTTTGTTGATGCTCTTCTTCCAGTAATAACCCATCCTACTACTTTTACTCTTTCACCGCTCTTTTTATTTAACAAATTGGAAGGCGTAATTGTATTGTCTTTTTCAATACAGGGAAAAATATCCAATGGATGACCAGAAACTGCAAACTTTAATATTTCAATTTCATTAATAATGCGCTGTGTAAGCGAATAAGGTTGAAAATTTATATTTTCCGTGAGAACTCGTGTAATTTCCTTATTTTTCTTATTTTTAAAATAAACTTTTGTTTTAAAAATAAGATTTGGCTCACTACTTTCAATTGAACGCAATGCCCCACACTTTACAAGATTATACACCTCTTTTTCTCCAAGAGAACATCTGTCTATTAAATCGTATAAATTCGCAAAGTTTTTCCTTTTCTTTTCATTTACTATATTGTTCATACTTTTTTGTGTTAATTCTGAAATTGCGGAAAGTCCTGTTATTATTTTATTTCCAATATATGTAAATTCTATTTCCGCCATATTCACATCGGGTGGATTAATTTTGATGCCTATCCTCCTGCATTCTTCTATATATTCCGCTCTTGAATAAAATCCCCCACAATTATTAATCACCGCTGTCAAATATTCGACAGGGTAATACCTTTTTAAATATGCACTTTGATAGGCAATAAGCCCGTATGTGGCACTATGTGCTTTGTTAAACCCATATCCAACAAAATTGCATAAAAGAGACCACATATCATTGGCTTCTTCTTCAGTTAATCCTTTCTTTTTTGCTCCATTTATAAACTTTTCACCCAAACTTTTTAATTCATCTTTGTTCCTCGATTTTGTCATTGCTCTCCTTAATATATCCGCTTCTCCATAAGATAATCCTGCTAATTTGTTTGCTATTTGTAAAACCTGCTCCTGATAAACAATTATACCGCAGGTGTCTTTCAGGATTGGCTCAAGGGATGGATGTAAATATTCGACAGGTTCAATCCCAGCCCTTCTTTTTATGTATAAATCCTTCATTCCTCCTTCAGAAGGGCCGGGCCTAATAAGAGCGACTGCGACGATTATGTCATCCAGATTTTGAATGGTCATTTTCTTTAACAATCCCCTCATTGCCGGACTTTCTAATTGAAAACAACCAATCGTATTACCATTTCTTATCATCATCAATGTTTCAGAGTCACCCATTGGTATATCCAAAAGGTTATTCTTTCCAACACTTTTAATACAATCTGAAATGACACTAAGTGACCTTACGCCAAGAAAATCCATTTTCACGAGTCCTAACTTGGCAACCGAATACATATCATGCTGAGAAATTATTATTCCTTTCCTCGATTCTTCTAAAGGTGTATAATTTGTTATATTATCCGGAGCGATTATTACACCACCCGGATGAATTGAAAGATGCCGTGGAAAACCCGAAATCTTTTTACAATCAGATATAATACTTCTATATACATCCGTTTTTAATTGAATATTTTTACATTCAGGGATTTTTTCAAGCGACTCATCAAGTTTTTCTATTTTCCAATGTGGCAGTGTTTTCGTAAGATTTCTAACCTCCTCTTCAGAAATACCATACGCTTTACCAACATCTCCAATTGATGACCTCATCCCAAACGTGTTAAACGTGCAAATCATTGCTGTTTTATTATTTCCATATTTTTTATATATATAATTTATAACCTCGTCTCTTTTCTTCCAGCACAAATCGATGTCTATATCGGGTGGTTCACTCCGCTGTGGATTTAAAAATCGTTCAAAATATAGGTCATATTTTATTGGGTCTATTTGTGTAATCCCAAGAGTATAAGAAACAATGCTATCTCCCGCTGAACCCCTTCCCACACAGGGTATTCCTTCATTTTTTGCGTAATCAACAATATCCTTTACTATAAGAAAATATTCAGTATATCCAAGAGAATCAATCGTTTCAAGTTCATAATCAAGACGTGATTTAATTTCATCAGTTATTACAGGATATAACTTTTTTAGTCCATCATAGCACATCTTCTTCAAGATTGAAAAAGGAGATGCCCCTTTTTGTATTTCAATTTTTGGGAACACCGACTTATTCAATGAATATTCGAATTCGCATTTTTGTGAAATTACCTGTGTATTCTTAATTACCTCTGGAAACCGAGAAAACATTTCAATCATTTCTTTTGGTGATTTCATATATTGTTCTTCACTACCATCTAATTTCAATCTGGAAATTGAAGTATTTTCATTTATTGCCTTTAAAACTTTCCTTAGTGAATGTTCGGATTTCGACACAAAATGCACATCATTTGAACACACAAGGGGAACCTGCATATTGAAACTTATATCACGCAACTTATAATTTAATAGTTTATCCGCAGGTTCATAATATTGAATCTCGATATAAAAATCTTCTTTAAATATCGATTTCCATTTTCTACATTCTTCTATTGCTTTTTCAGTATTTTTCGCTTTTATAAATTTTGTTATTCTTCCTTTTTTTCCCCCCGAAAGAGCAATAAGACCCGAATGCCTTTTAAATATGCTTTTTTCATTAATGATAAATCCACTATGCTTCCCATTAAGATTCCCTTCAGTAATTATATTACACAAGTTTGCATACCCATCATTATTTTTTACAAGAAGGATAGTTGAATTTCCATCTGATAAAGTTATTTCACTTCCTATTATAGGATGTATTCCCTTTTCTTTTGATTTTTCATAAAAAACAACAGAGCCATAAAGGTTATTATGGTCGGTGAGTGCAAGATGTTTCATTCCAAGATTTACTGCCTTCTCTACTATCGCTTCAATCGTTGAAACACCATCTAAAAGACTAAAATTACTGTGACAGTGAAGGTGCGTGAAGGATATACCCATATTTTTCCATCCTATACTTTGTTTTTAATTTCATTGTATTTGCTGGATATATAGACGTAAATCCAAACCTATATCGAATATTATCAATCTTTTCGTTCAGTTTTTCCCTTCTTGAATTATTTCTGAATAAAAGCATTTGTGCATATTTTATTTGAATTTTACTAACAGCAATTGATACAAGGCGCACTCTTGTTCTCCTAAAATGCATTTTCATGTAAAGTTTTAATACCTCCTGGAATATAATCTCACTATCATCCGTTATTTCCAATAAAACAGAAGAATGTGACATTATAATATGGTCAGAATATAATAATTTCAATCTTACATTCCCGCATATCCATCTATTCTCTCTTAATTTATGAGCAATTCTTTCAGAAAGGTATGACATTGTTGCTGTTATAATCTCTTCATCATTTGTATCTTCTTCAAACGATGTTTCTCTGCTTATTTGTTTTGATATCTCTTTTATTTTCACTGGACTCATATCTATTCCATTTGCGTGTTCCCATATTTTTTTACCATTTATCCCAAACATTTGTATAAGGACATTTTTGGGTAGTTTGGCAATATCACCAATGGTTTTTATTCCAATTTCATACAATAATCTTTCATAAGATTTCCCTATACCCGGAAGTTCACTTACAGGAAGATTTGCAATAAACTCCTTTTCTTTTCCCACTGGGACAACGGTAATTCCATTCGGTTTGTTGCGTTTCGATGCGATTTTTGCGATTAGTTTTGAGGTAGAAATACCTATTGATACGGTTACATTCAATCTATTGTAAATCTTTGATTTAATATAAAGTGCAATTTCATTTAAAGAATCAAAAAATCTTTCATAACCAGTAACATCAATATAAACATCATCTAATGAAGATACTTCCACAAATGGTGTAATACCATATAAAATTTCCTTTATGGTTTCAGATACTGCTTTATATCTTCTAAAATCCCCTTTAAGACATATAGCATCTGGGCAGAGTTCTTTTGCCAATTGAATTGGCATTCCTGTTTTAATCCCAAATTTTCTTGCTTCATAACTTGCGGTATGAACGCATGCCCTCTGATTCTCCTCACCGCCAACAATTACTGGCTTATCGATTAAAAGTGGATTAAAACTCTTTTCAACCGAAGCAAAAAATGCATCGACGTCTATATGAATTATGTTTCTCATCTATGTATAGTATACAAATGTTCACTACAAAAGTCAAGGATTTTTTTTACAAATTTTGTCTCTATCACAATTTTCAGGTTACCCAGACGGATGAGGAATATTGTCCTCAAATAGTGATAAAACATACTTTTAGAGTTCATATACGTATTAAAGAAATGGGTAGGAATGGCACAATTTTTCCATATTTTTTTGGTAAAAAATAGGGAAGATTTCATATATTTTTTGCTTTTTTGTGTGAAAAAATTCTTAAAAATTCTCATTTTTGTTCACTCCTACCACTTTTACAGGGATAATATTTATCCCTACGTTTTTTGAAAAATGATTAAGAACCAAGGATTCGAGATAAACTTCTGCATATTTTTTATATCTTTTGCATTCATTTTTTGCGTCTCTTTTTTCTTTTTAGAATTTTATGAATTATGTCTATTACCATATCAGGAGTCAGTTTTTTACCGGCTGAGGAGGATTTATTTTCTTTATTATCTCCATACCTATCGAGAAAGAGTTTTATTGCTAGGACATCACCTTCAAGTGCTTTAT
>CAZBIT010000214.1:0-4930 GCA_964491835.1 uncultured bacterium | reverse complement strand
GTCATTATTAATGAATATTGTTTCTATTAATAAACTTTTCAACTAGTCAAGCCCCATAATTAAATATATGTCTTTCTCATCTGATTACCTTTAATATGTGCTTTTCTTATCGGTTCAGGAATTCTATATTTTTTGCTACAAGCAAGTATTATTTCTTTTGAAAATTCCATACCTATTTTATATCCCTGTGAAACAAAAACTGGTTTAACGTTTTTTTTGGTTCTTAAAGCAATTCCAATATTATTTCCACCATCGGAAATGTAAGACCAATCACCTTTATCATTACCAACTTTTGAATATTCACCGAATAATTTTTTTTTGGCGCATCCGATAGTTGGAATATCGAGTATCGTACCAAGATGAGAAGCAAGCCCAAATCCTCTTGGATGTGCTATACCGTGCCCATCACACAATACTACATCAGGAACATCATTTATATTGTCAAACGCCTTTAAAAGCACAGGAACTTCTCTAAAACTCAAAAGCCCCGGAACATAAGGAAACGTGCACTTCATTATCGCGGTTTGTTCTTCAATTACATCCATTTCAGGATATTTTAAAATGACAACCGCTGAAAAAAGAAGATTTTTTTCTTTTTCATACGATACGTCCGTGCCACAAATATTTTCTACTCCGAACTTACCATCACAAAAAACCAACTTTTCTTTTAATTCTTTCTGTATTACAATTCCTTCTTTTGGTGAAATATTCCAAGAATGCAAACACTTATATTTCATAGTTAATTAAATTATATTTATGTCAAGATTTCAATTTTTCAGCAAGTGATGTATATCTTTCGGAAATTTTATTATTTTTAACAGCGATATTTATTGCTTTTGCCGTCCCGATTAGTATCATAAGTTCTTTTGCACGTGTTATTGCAGTATATAATAAATTTCTTTGTAGCATAATAAAATGTTGCGTGGTGATGGGCATAATAACAGATTTGTATTCACATCCCTGAGATTTATGAACCGTCGTTGCATAAGCAAGAATTATGTCGTCTAATTCTTTAAATTCATAAATGATTCTTCTAAACCCAAAGTCAATTTCAACCAATTGATATTCCATATCGATTGATTTAATTCTCCCTATGTCACCATTAAAAACATCTTTATCATAATTATTTCTAATTTGCATAACTTTATCGCCAACTCTAAATATTTTTTCGCCTTTTCTTAACTCTTCACCTGTTGGATTTAAAGCATCTTGAAGAATTACATTCAGATTATTTGCTCCTGTTTCTCCTTTATACATTGGCGTCAAAACCTGAATATCATCAAACGGGTCATAATTATATTTATTGGGCAATCTTTTAAGGCAAAGTTCCTTTATAATCTCTGGAATCTTACTTGTATCGCTTTCCTTTATTAGAAAGAATGTATCTTCCATCCGATTTCCAACGAGAGGAAATTCACCTTTATTAACCCTGTGCGCATTAGAGACGATGTCGCTCTTTTCAATTTGCCGAAAGATATAATCCAATCTCACAACTTCAATAATATTAGAATCTATTATGTCTTTCAGAACATTCCCAGGTCCCACGGATGGTAATTGGTCTGCATCTCCGACAATTATAAGTCGTGAATTAACCGATACTCCATTAAGAAGGTCGTTCAAAAGGTATGTGTCTATCATAGAACCCTCATCTATAATAATAATATCTTCTGTAAGAAGATTTTCAGCACATTTAGAAAATGTCCCTTCTCTTGGATTAAACTCCAACAATCTGTGAATTGTTTTTGATTCTCTACCAGTTGTCTCTTCAAGTTTCTTCGCTGCTCTCCCCGTTGGTGCAGAGAGAGATATCCGCATTCCCATCTTAAAGAAAAGGTCAATTATTCCTCTAATCGTAGTTGTCTTACCCGTTCCCGGCCCACCCGTCAATATTAAAACGCGATTATTAAAACTTTTTAAAATTGATTCTTTTTGTTTATCTGTAAAAGTGATGTGTCTTATAATTTCTAATTGTTCAATTTCATTTTTTAAAATTCCCGGCTCCATCATTTTAACTGGATTTTTTATCATCCTTTTTAATTTTTCGGATATCGAGACCTCTGCTCTATAAAGCCCCGGCAGAAATACCCTTTCAGCATCTTTAATTATCCTCTTTTCATATACAAGTTCATCCATTCCCCTTTTGATAATATTGTCATCCACTGAAAGAAGTTCTTTACTTCTATCTATTAAATCATTTTCAGTTAAATAAACGTGCCCTTCATCAGTGGCATCAAATAATACATAACTTATACCTGCTTTAATTCTACTAATGGAATTCTCATCAAAACCAATGTCCTTTGCTATTTTATCTGCTGTTTTAAAACCTATACCCTGAATTTCATATACTAATTTATAAGGGTCATTTTTAACAATGTCAATTGACCTCCTGCCAAACTTATTAAATATCTTGATTGCATAGTTCGTACTAATATTGTGAGATGCAAGAAAAATCATAACGTCCTTTATTGCCTTGTGTTCATCCCATCCACTGCGAATCATTTCAATCCGCTTTTCTGCAATACCTTCTACTTCAGAAAGTTTCTCAATGTTATTCTCTATTACATCTAATGTCTCTAATTTAAAATGATTGACTATTCTTTTTGCAGTAACGGGACCAATCCCTTTTATTATTCCTGAACCTAAAAATTTTACAATCCCCGAAACTGAAACAGGATAAACAGTATTATAATCACTAACATTGAATTGATAACCATATTGTGGATGATTAATCCATTCTCCTTCCATATAAATCGTTTCACCAACATTAATGCTCGGAAAATAACCGGTCGCAGTAATATCCTTCTTTGTATAATCCAGTGCTTCTATTTTCAATACCGAATAATTATTTTCAGGATTTTGATACGTTATTCTTTCAACGATTCCTCTCAATTTTTCCATAAAAAACATCCAACATTAGTAAAAATTTTTTAATTAATCTTTCATTTCAACAATTCTATAATCAATCCTCAATTTTTTTTTAATAAGTTCACCACTTTCTCTTGCTGAATTTTCGCTATTGAAATTTCCAAGCCAGACCAAATAAATTATATTTCCACCGATAGATTTTGTATATATCTTAACATCTTTATAACCATTATCCCTTAAAAATTTCGCTCTATTTTCCGCATTCTGTTTATTACTAAAAGCACCCAACTGTAAAGTAAATTCTTTTTCTTTTATTTGAGGTTTCTGGATTTCCTGGGCTTTCTCGCCAGAGACATATTTAATAATTTCTAATTGTTCCTGTGCTTTTTTAGCATACATTGATGTTGGAAAATTACTAATAATCTTTTCCAACAAATCTAAAGATTGATTGTAAAGTCCTTTGATATAATAATATTGTGCAATACGCCATAGGGATTTCACTTTCGTAATATCTCTTGCATCAGAATTTATAATTTTATTATAAATTTCAACTGCTTTATCGCCATCCCTTTCAATCAATGCTTTAAGAAAAAAGGTAGTTATCGAATCTTTTTGACCTTCGGGTAATGTTTCCAACGCCTCTTCTAATTTATCAAATTGATATGTCTCAGCATAATTCATTAGTTGTTGAATGTCCTGTGAATGGGAATAAAAAAAGGAATTGCAAAAAATAAAGACAAAAATCGTAAAATATCTTAAAATTTTCATATCAAAGACAATTTTTGATTCTAACTTAAATTACAAACAAAAAAGTCGAATCAAATGATTCGACCTTATAATTTTTAACTAATATTCTTCATAAAAAAATAATAATTTTATTACTTACAATCCAAATTATTCAATTATTTTTCCAAACAATGTCTGGCTTGTCGCGTCTGTGATAAAAACTTTAGCAAACGTCCCTACGAGTAAATTATTTTGTTTTAATATAACCTTTTTAAATCCATCCGTTTTGCCGAATATTTCTGAATCAGACCTTCGACTTTTCCCTTCAATCATAATATCCATCGTTTTTCCGATACATTCTCTATTATTTTTCAAAGCCAACTCTCTAAGAACTTCACTTATTTCTTCAAGTCGTTCAATTTTAACGTCTTCAGGAACATCATCTTTATATTTAAACGACTCTGTTTTATCTCTTGGCGAATATTTAAAAGAAAATCCATTGTCGAATCCCACTTTTTTAATTAGTTCGATAGTTTGTTTATGGTCATTTTTGGTTTCACCGGGGAATCCCGACAAAAAATCGGAAGTTACAGCCAAATCTTTAATTTTTGATTTCGCCTTTTCAATTAAATAAATATAATGTTCCGCAGTATAATTTCTCTTCATCGCGGATAAAATTTTATTTGAGCCGGATTGAACGGGTAAATGCAGATTTGAGCAAACATTTTCTCTTTCGCTCATAACATCAATAAGTTTATCGGATAAATTCATAGGGTGCGACGTAGCAAATCGAATCCTTTTCAGCCCTTCAATCTCACTCACTCTTTCCAAAAGTTTTGGAAAGTCAATTCCATCAAAGTTATATGAATTAACATTCTGTCCCAGAAGAGTAATTTCTTTAAATCCATCATCAATGAGTCGCTTAATTTCATCAATTATGTTCTGAACTGGTCTGCTTCTCTCTTTCCCGCGAGTATAAGGAACTATGCAATATGAACACTCTTCATTACACCCCCTTGAAATAGCCACCCATGCACAAATGCCTTCCTTATGCAATGGAAAAATATCACCGTAATCCTCATTTTCCCTCGTTAAAATATCCTCACATTTTTTTCGCTCCTTCAGTAATTCAGGAAGACGTCTATAGGAATCAGGACCCAAAACAATATCAACATACCGATTATCCTGGATTATTTTATTGCCAAGATGTTTTGACATACACCCTAAAACACCCAGAATAAGTTCGGGTTTTTTTATTTTCAAATATTTTAACTGCTTTATCGCATTTAACGCCCTATTCTCTGCATGCTCTCTGACAGCACAGGTATTAATTAAGATA
>CAZBIT010000213.1:0-4938 GCA_964491835.1 uncultured bacterium | reverse complement strand
AAAAGTAAAATAAATAATATAAAATACTTAGTGGCAAGTAAAGACAATTTATTCAAAAAAATATAAAAATTACTCTTCAAATTTATTAAAATCTTCTTTGTCTGCTCCACACACAGGACACTTCCATTCATCATCAAGTTCATCAAAAGGGATATCGGGTAAAATATCATTTTCAGAATCTCCAGCATTCGGGTCATAAACATAACCACAAATTGTGCACTCCCACTTATCCATATAAACCTCCTTAATAATCTTAAAATTTATTTTTTTGTATTACTTCAAAAAAGTACACCCGAACTTTCAAAATTTCCTAAATTTTTCTCTTGGCGCATTACAAACGGGGCATCTATCAGGCACTGTATCTTCTATTGTATATCCGCAAACCTCACAAACATAAATATTATTAAAAGAAGTATCTTTGCCTTCGTCAATAGTTCTTTTTGCTTTTTCATACATTTTCGAATGAACCTTCTCCGCTTCAAATGCATTCATTATACTCTTCTGTGCTCGTTTTTCCTCCTGATACTTTGCAACTTCTAAAAATGATGGATACATCTCATTTACTTCATACGTTTCTCCATTAATGGAATTCTGAAGATTTTCGGAAAGGGACTTGTTTTCGCCAAGTGTATTAAAATGATTCGTTGCATGAACCTGTTCTGAATAAGCAATTGCTTTATAAAGACGAGCCAAATTTGATTTACCCTCTTTTTCCGCTTTATCAGCATATATCAAATATCTCATATGTGCCTGACTTTCACCTGCAAACGCAGAACGCAAATTACCCTCAGTCATTGATTTCATTAAAAAATCTCCTTTTTACTATTTTTTTACTTTTCAATTTTCAAGTCATACATGTATAACTATATAACACAAAAATTAAAATAAATAAGATAAATTTAAAATGGAAATTTTAAAATAAATATTTACAAATTGGTAAGATTTATTACATAAAATTATTCATTAAAACAAAATTTTTTTAAAATCCGTTCCAGATTAAATTTATCGCGAACAAGTATTGCAAGTCCTTGTATTGCAGGAAGAACAAGAATTATTTGTTTTAACACTCGGCGAAGAAAATAAGGAAAAAAGACGTTCTAAGTGGGAACTATCACATTTAGGACATCTTATATCCTCATTTGAAATATCATAAGAATAAAAGAGGTCTTCAAAAACATTCTTACAATCAAGACATTTGAATTCAAATATTGGCATCCATTTCTCTCATAAGAATTCTGTTTAATAGGTCATTGATATAATATCTTTTATAAATCTAAAAAAAGAATTAAAAATAGTCAAGATATTATTATTAAATCAACGCAACTCTCTGCCAGAAAAACTAAAACTCTGTGTGTGAAAACTTCAACATTTGTGTTTTCAAATCCATAGGGTAAGTCACATTAACATCAATAATATTCCCCTTCTCATCCTTAACTAACACAAGTTCTGGCATAACATAAGCAGTATAAATAGGTATATTAAGTGCTTTGTATCTTGTTTGAATCTGGTCTCTCCATTCCGCATTAATTTTTATTCCATACGTGTCAATAAGCGTTCTGGCAGAGTTATAATCCCCTTCTGCTTTTATTCTCATTAATTCTTTAAGAAGTTCACCCACTCCCTTTCTCATTTCTTCCATATCTTTAACTGAAAAATAAACCTTTCCATTATTTTGAATAACTTCGATTGCATTGGTTTTATCTCTTAAATATGAAACGATTAAATGAGTTCCCCTCATATGGTCTTCTTCAATCCGGTCTCCCTTTATGGTAGTAAGTTGTGTTAAATCCGACATTACCTCCGCTTTATACATTGCTTCTCCACATTTTTTATCCGGGACAAGCCCTATTTCAATGCACTTATCATCAAAAACGTTCCACATAGCAACTAAATCCGCCCTTGCCTCTTCAAGTGTTGAATAATATTCTTTTAAAAATACTGATGGGTCTCCTTTAAGTGTTTCACTAATTTTACCAGACCCGTGTCCCACTATCTCGTGAAGGGAAATCAAAGCATCTCTGTAAGAACTTCTGTATTTATCAATTAATACTCTATCTTCTTTGTGATAAACAAACTCTTCAAGAAGTTCTGGATATACAACCGCTCTCCTTGCTTGAAGGATATTATAAAGAGAAACGTTTTTGCTCCCATACTTTTCCCGGATGTCTTGGGCATTTGGAAGATTAATCCCAGCAGGACTGATTGGACCACATCCTCCAACTTCCATCACAACGTTTATGGCATTCGCAATCGGGACGTCTCCCCACTTCTTTTTATATTTATCATCCCAAGGTGCTTTATCTTCAAAGTATTGAGCATTCTTTGCAAGTCGCTCCATCACAGCAGTTGCCTGTTCATCAACATAACTTACTAATCCCTCATATTCCGCTTTAACTCCCTGTGCATCCAAATAAACCTCTATAAACCCAAGAATTGTATCAATCATCGGGTCATCCTTGACCCAAGATATATTATAATTGCGAAAATCTTCTGCCTCTCCCGTTTTAAAATAGCGAATTAAATGCTTTAACGTCTCCTGCTGTTTATCTTCTGCATATGGCAATGCAAGTTCAAGAAATTTTATCACATTATTTAACTCTTTTGCATATCTTCCCGGAGGAATACCATTTGTTCCCGCACGATACACTTCTTCGATTAACTTTCCCTTTATCTTTACTAATCTCGAATTAAGAGGATATTTTCCCTTAAATTTCTCAACCTCTTTTAATGTCACCCCATCATACAGATTATTTGCACTTCCGGTAATTATATCTTCACCCGGTGAAGGAGTTTTATTAGTTTTAAGCGGTTCAAAGTTAATATCAAATATTGTTTTTCTTAATATCTCGAGTTTTTCCTCTATAGATTTATCCGGTTCGGTTTTTATATTTGCTCCATTTTCAATTGCCTTTTTTACAGCAATGACAAACTCATCAAAAGTAAATTCAGGAACAAACTTTCGTGAGTTTATATAATTATAATGACTATTATTAATCCATAACAATTTGGTATATCTTTCAATTTTACTAAACAATTCCTTATCGATACCCTCAGGATGAGTAATTACTTCTTCAAGAATTTTTCTTATTTCCAGTGCGTATTTATGGTTCTGGTCGTATTCAATATCCCTGCCTGCAAGAGATGCCATTGATAAATAATATGCAAGAATCTTTTCTTTTGTGCTTAATTTGTCAAATCCATCGGCATAAACCTGAAGAACCTGAAAATCATCTATCCTTTCAAGAGCGTATTTTCTTTCTTCCACTTTTTTCTTTGCACAGTTTGTAATAAATACTGATGTTATTAAGATCAAAAACACAAATGATATTAAATTAATCTTTATCATTTCATCACCTATATTTTTTAAATCAAGAATTTAAAATTTTATAAATTTATCATTTAAAAAGAATTATATCAAGTAGAAAAATTATTTGAATTATCGACCTGCTTTAAAAGAGAATTTAAGAAGAAAGTTCCTATTAAACGCTGGTGAAGTCCCGCTTAAGCGGGATAAATGCTGGCGAAGTCCCGCTTAAGCGGGATTCACCTTCGCCTTAAAAACTTTTAGATAAAAAATATATATATTATTGTTTTGACTTTTTACTTATTATAAATTAATTTTAAAATAAACACAAATGAAAAATATAACATAAAAATGATTGACTTATTTAGGAGATGTAAGATGAAAAAATTTCCATTAATTCTTGTCATACTTTTGATTTCCTCTTTGATTTTAAATAATGTGATACATTCTCAAGAGAAATTCGACCCAAAAAGGTTTGAGGAAGAAATTAAGCAATTCGAGGAAATGGATAAAATTCATTTCCCAACATTAGGTGGAATTGTTTTTACGGGAAGTTCAAGCATCAAAGTGTGGAAGACGATTCCAGAGGACTTTGCCCCTTTTAATGCGATTAATCGTGGATTTGGCGGCTGTTTTACATCTGACGTAGTTTATTATGCAGACAGGGTTATCCTGCCTTACAAACCAAGTATGGTTGTTCTATATATAGGAGATAATGATATAAATTCAGGCAAAACGTCTGAAACTGTATTCGATGATTTTAAAACATTAGTTAATTACATTCACAAATCACTCCCAAAAACATTTATCTTTTACATTTCCATAAAGCCGAGTGTTAATAGATGGGCTTTATGGGAAAAAATGAAAAATGCGAACGAACTCATTGAAAAATTTGCAAAGAAAAATGAATTAGTTGAATTCATCGATATTTCTCCAACGTTATTAGGAAAAGATGGCAAACCACGCCCCGAACTATTTGCTGATGGTCTTCATTTGAATGCTGATGGATATAAATTGTGGACTTCCCTTGTAAGAAAACACATAATAAATTATTTAGCAAAGGAAAAATGATAAGTAATATAAAGAATCGATTTGACAGTTCTGCAAAAGAATGGGATTTAGAACCTGAGCGAGTAAAAACGGCAAATGCTGTGGCTGATGCGATTATTCAATCTCTTCAATTAAATAAAGATATGATTGCGATGGATTACGGCGCAGGAACAGGTTTGATAACACTAAGGATACATCCGTATGTTAAAAGAATTACTGCGGTTGATAGGTCAAAAGGAATGCTTAAAGTATTAGAAGAAAAAATAAAAAAGTTAAACATAAAAAACGTTGATACACTTTACTGGGATATCAAGCGGAAAGAATTTGAAAAATCAAAATATGATTTGATTGTAAGTTCAATGACTCTACATCATATAAAAAATACGAAAAAAACAATAGCTTATTTCTTTAATGCTCTGAAAGATGGTGGTCAGATAGGTATTGCAGACCTTGAAAAAGAACAAGGTGATTTTCATTTTGATAATACAGGCGTTGAACATTTCGGGTTTGACAGAGAAAAATTAAAGACAATATTTGATGAGGTTGGATTTAAAAATATAAACATTAATACAGTTTACACAAGA
>CAZBIT010000212.1:2300-4977 GCA_964491835.1 uncultured bacterium | reverse complement strand
AGGCAAGTCCTGCTCGGTTTCCTATAGCGATGTATGCAATCGGTTCGGAAACAGTTTTAAGAAATAAACTAACGGAAACTTTATACTATAAATTAAGACCTGTATTGCTTTCAATTAAAGGGATATACAATGTTGAAATTAAGGCTCCTGATTTCACAGAATATAAAATTGTTTTGAATAGCGAGAAGCTTAAAACTTATAATTTAAACATCGATGATATAGTAAATCTGTTGAAAGAACAGAATAGTATCGATTTCCTGGGACTTATCAGAGATTATAACAAGCAATTTGTCGTTTCTCTTTATCAAAAACCCGAAAGTATAGATGATATTACATTTGTAAAAATACCGTTAAGTAACGGGAAATATATATCAATATCCGATATTGCATTGACCATAGAAGACCATGCCCCGATAACAAGTATTTCATCTGCCAGCACCTTTAAAAATGCAGTTATATTCAACATCATCAGACAACCCGATGGTAATAGCGTACAAACCATTCGGGAAGTCGATAAAATGGTTGCTGAATTTAATAAAACACTTTCCAAACAAAATATTCAAATTAAAAAATATTATGCTGAAACTGAGTTTATAGGTGATGCTATTGACAGCGTTAAAGAAGCGATAATACTGGGCACCATCATTGCTTCAATAATAGTTTTTTTATTTTTAAGAAAAACGAGGCTTTCCATATTTTTGGTTTTCATAGTACCTGTTATTTTTTTGATAACAATAATTGGAGTTAAGATAGCCGGGTTCGACTTCAATATTTTTACATTGGGAGGAATGGCTGCTGCCGTAGGTGGTCTTATTGACCACCTTATCATAATTATCGAAAACATAGAAAGATATTATAAAATTGATAAAAATAAATTAAGGGCTGTGATAAATGGCTCAAAAGAAATACTACCCATTATGACGATTGCAACTTTAATATCCACTCTGATTTTTATACCATTATTCCTGGTTTCCGGAGTTGTTGGTGTATTCTTTAAACAACTGGCCTTTGTTCTGGTCTCAACCTATATAATTTCCCAGATTCTTGCCATCTTCCTTACTCCCATAGTTGCATATCTTTTCTTACCGGAATCTTTTAAGGAGGAAAAACAAAATTGGTTTGATAAATTAATAGATCGATATCCTGTTTTTTTACAAAAATCTTTTAAAAGGGCATGGTTATCAATACCGATTATAATAATAGGATTTATTTTAAGTTTTATCTTATACAAAAATCTACCTGCCACGTTTTTGCCAAAATGGGATGAGGGTAATTTTGTCGTTGATATAGCATTACCAAATGGCACTTCAATTTATGACAGTTATTCAGAATTTAAAGAGATTGGGAAGGTAATTGATAAAATTCCTGAAGTAAGAGGATGGACTTTAAGAATCGGAACGGCTTTAGGGCATGTTTCAGAACAACCTAATGTAGCGGACTTTTTAGTCACTTTAAAAAAACAGAGAACACGCTCAATTTATGAAATTAAAGATGAATTATTCAATACCCTCAATTCTAAATTCCCTAATTTTATTGAGTTTGATATTCCAATGATGTTGGAAGATAGATTGGGAGATATTTTAGGAGAAGAATCACCGATAACTGTCTTACTCTATGGAACGGATCCCGACAAATTAATCGATTGGGGTGGTAAATTAAGAGATACCCTCAGAAATGTAAAAGAACTTGAAGAGGTTAATCTCAAAACAACTTATACGTCACCATTCATCAGTATCAAATTAAAACCAGAAGCTGAGGCTTTATATGGAATTGATATAAATACTCTTTCTTCTCAAATAAATTCTTTCTATTGGGGAACTGTCATCGGAGATGTCATAGAAGGTGAAAAATTAATTGGGATGAGGGTTATTTTAGAAAGTCCCGATGATGACCCTATTAACTATTTGAGTAACAATCTGACTATATTTTCTCCGAAAAGCCATATAAATTTACCTTTAAGATATGTAGCCGATTTGAAAATAACTGAAAATGTTCCGGAGATCACTCACTATGACCTATCACCCGTCGCCATAGTAACGGTTAGATTTAAAGGAAACGATATGTCATTGGCAGTTGAAAGAGTCAGATCCTCAATAGATAAATTGGGCATACCGCAAGATATAATTCCCCAAATTTCCGGATTTTATAAAGAACAGCAGAAGTCCTTTCACGAAATGGTTCTGGTTATTGCCCTGTCAATTTTAATAATATTCACGTCATTATTATTTCAGTTCAGTAGCCTCCGCATCGCATTTATTATTTTGGTAGGTCTCGTTTTAACCCTTTTAGGTGTTTTTTCCGCATTATTCATAACAGGTAAACCTCTCGATATTACTGCGTTTATGGGAATGTTAATTGTTCTAAGTATCGTTATAAATAATAATATCTTGATTTTTGACTTTTATAAAATGTATAAAGGAAAATTTAATAATAGAGAAGAAGAGATTATTTCTCCCTTCAAAACAAGATTCAGACCGATTTTTATGACGATGTTAGCAAACGTTTTCGCACTTCTGCCGGTTGCTTTTGCAATGGGGACAGGAACCCAAATTATTCAGAATATGGCAATATCCATTATGGGTGGATTGATGTTCGCTATCTTTGTTAATCTATTAGTGATTCCCTTAGTAATGCACCTCATCCGTTCATAAATATTTACACTTATAAGAAAAAATGG
>CAZBIT010000212.1:0-2200 GCA_964491835.1 uncultured bacterium | reverse complement strand
AATGATTTTTTAATAATGTTAAGTAATTAAAATTTAAAAATAAAAATGAGATGAGTTATGAAAACTTTAAAAATACTTTTATTTTTCTTGTTTTTTATTTTAAGTGTATTAAAGACAGTAGCGGGAGAATTTCATAGTTATTGGGATAAATCGATAGAGCGCACTTGGGCGGGAGCCGATTACTGGACAAATCCATTGCAGGACTGGAGGGTTTCACAGGGACGTTTAGAGTGTTACCGCAGTGGGGGTGAGCGGAACGTTTATTTATTAACTCGGGAACTCAATGCTCAAAAGGAAGAATTTGAAATGAGCGTTAAACTGGGGCAGATTGATTCTGATAATTTGAATATAAGAGAAGGATGGATTGGCTTCAGAATCGGTTCAAAAGGTGAATTTAACGACTATAGGGACAGTGCGGTTCGTGGTGAAGGATTGGATGTAGGATTGGGAACTGATGGACTGTTGTATATTGCAGGAGTATCTGTTTCTAAAGAAAAAATTAAATCTCCTTTCAATAATCTTTTGCTCAAACTAATTGTTCGTCCAATTGGTGATTATTATTCAATTACAATTCGTGTATATGATGATAATGGTCTTGCTCTTTCAGAAGGAATAAAAAATGATGTTCATCCTGATTGGTTAATTGGAAATATTGCACTTGTTTGCAGTGCGGTAAAATTTACAATTAGAGACGTAACGAAATCAAGAGTTATTTCTGTTGGTGGCTCAACCGGTGAACGTCCTCGTCAGAATTATGGTGGTAATGTTCGATTCTGGTTTAAGGACTGGCAAACGTCAGGTAGTAAAATTTCTGAGTATGAGGAACGTGCTTGGGGACCGATATTGTTTGCGCAATATACTCTGAGTAGGAAGGTTTTAAAACTAACCGCACAGATGGCACCTATTGGTAATGGTGGTCGTGTTGTGCGACTTCAGATTAAACCAATTGGCGAACCAATATGGAAGACAATTGGTGAATCACGCATTGATCCTTTGTCTTGCACTGCGACCTTTCGAATTAGTAATTGGGATGATACGCAGAATATACCTTATCGTCTTGCGTATTCACTTTTTGTATCAGAAAATAAAATGGTTGATTATTATTTTACTGGAACAATTGCAAAAGACCCTAATGATAAGACAGAAATTGTAGTTACAGCATTCACAGGTAATAACGATTATGGTTTTCCTCATACTGATGTAGTACGACACGTCAGGGCACATAAACCGGATTTATTAGTATTTACGGGAGACCAAATATATGAGGCAGTTGGGGGATATGGAGTCCTGAAAATAAGGGATGTGAATGTTGCAGCACTCGATTATTTAAGAAAGTGGTATATTTTCGGATGGGAGTATAAGGATTTGCTCCGAGAACTACCAAGTGTGTGTCTCCCTGATGACCACGATGTTTTTCACGGAAATGTTTGGGGAGCAGGTGGAAGAGCAGCAACAAGGGATAGTGATTATGATGAAAATGGAAATTTAAAACGGAATTTACAGAGTATTCTAGATAGTAGAGGAGGATATGTAATGCCGTCCGTTTGGGTGAATATGGTTCAGACGACACAGACAAGTCATATGCCCGACCCTTATGACGCAACCCCGATTGAACAGGGGATTTCAGTTTATTATTGTGAGATGGTGTATGGGGGAATTAGTTTTGCTGTTATAGAGGACCGCAAGTGGAAATCTGCGCCTCGGGAAATTCTGCCAAAAGCAAATATTGTCGATGGGTGGGCACAGAATCCGGAATTTAATTCTGCGAAGGAAGGAGATGTTCCAGGTGCTGTATTATTAGGACAGCGTCAATTGGATTTCCTTGAAAATTGGGCTTCTGATTGGAGTTATGGTATCTGGATGAAAGCGGTTATTTCGCAGACATTGTTTTCAAATGTCGCAACACTGCCAAAAGGAACGAATACAGATGCAAAAACACCTGAATTAAGGGTTGTCAAAATTGGGGAATATGTTGAAGGAGATGCACCGGTGCAAGACCATGATTCAGATGGATGGCCACAAACTGGACGGAACAAGGCACTCGACAGAATGCGTCGAGCGTTTGCTATACATATTGCAGGGGACCAGCATCTTGGTAGCACAATACAATATGGGATTGATGATTGGGGAGATGCAAGTTTTGCGATATGTGTGCCGGCGGTCGCAAATATTTTTCCAAGGAGATGGTTTCCTCCACCTG
>CAZBIT010000211.1:0-4983 GCA_964491835.1 uncultured bacterium | reverse complement strand
TTTTTTCCTTATTTTCCTCTCCCCAAAAAATTATACCTGATAATTTTGTAATTACTTCAGCCGTTATATTATCTCCGAATATTGATTTAAAATTTATTTAAATAAAAAATTAATTATAGAATTCCTTTCATTTTGTCGTACATCCATAATGCCATTTCAATTTTTCTTGGTGATATCCTATGCTTCGTGGCTAAATTTTTAATTTTTTCTAAGTAATTAGTGTATGACTCCAATGTGGCATAATTTCTAAAATTTTCTAGAATATTCCAAAGTTCAATATAATTTACAAATCTAAATGATTTTGATGTTATCCATAAAAGAGCTCTAAATGCCCTATAATCTAAAACACAATATTCCTCTGGAAAAATCACAGTTAAAATGGCAGAGGCAACAGGAACACCAACTCCATTCAATTGAGTTAAAATATGTATTTGCTTTTAAAAATTTATGTGTAAAGATATAATATTTTTTGTAGATTCTCTAATTATCTCTTCAGAATTTGATTTATATCTACTCTTTTGTCTTTTTGTTTTCCACTCGCAAATACTTATAAACTCTTTTTTAAGTAAATACCCTCTCTTTTGTATAACTTTAGAAATAGATGAAAAATATGGGGATTTTTCTTCTAAAGTATTTTCACAGTTGTCTATATATTCAATTGAAGTATTGTATTGAATATATTGTTTTTCGTATTCTTTTGCCCATAATTCAAAATCTATAACTATTTTCACTTATTTTTTTAATATTTTGCTCTCTGTTGGTGTTGTCACCAACAGAGAAATTTGTGTGTTGGTCACAAGACCAACACACAGCAAATTCTAACATATGTACATTTTTTATAATAAATAATGATTAACTTTTTTCAGTATTAAGAATTGCCATTTTAATAATGTTCTGAAACAAATCAATTTTATATTTATTATCTCTTAATGTTTGGGCTCCGTCGACTGCTAATATTGCTGCTGATTCAGAAACTTTTTCAGTAATTACTTTTCCCTTTAATTCATTTTCTGCCTTTATTGAGCGCCAAGGTTTTGGTGCTGCGCCCCCTAAAACAACTCTGACGTCATTACATTTTGAATCACTTACACTCATAGAAACTGCAACACTGCATAATGCAAAATCCCAGGTCTCTCTTATACCCTGTTTTACATATATACTTTTTGTATTAATTTTAACAGGAGGAATCATAATTTCTGTAACAATTTCATCCGGTTCAAGAACGTTTTCTCTCTTTAAATTTTCCTTGGGTAGAACATAAAAATTCT
Organism: uncultured bacterium; assembly: GCA_964491835.1. GTDB lineage: Bacteria > SM23-31 > SM23-31 > JAUVVT01 > JAUVVT01 > CAZBIT01. The sequence continues at coordinate 3,715 of CAZBIT010000211.1, read as the reverse complement.
CAAGTTCCAATTCTCTTTCACCCTTCTTACTATATATTTTGACTTTTGCATTACATGATATGAGAGCAGGAGCCATATCGGAAGGATGAACAATAAAACAGGGACCACCGCCAAATATACAGTGGAATTTATTTTCGCCACTAAAAGCATAACATTGTGAACCACCCTTTTTCAGACATAAAATACTTCCATCTCGATAATACCAACATCTTGGTCTTTGACAAAGATTTCCACCAATCGTTCCCATATTTCGAAGTTGAGGACTTGCAAGTTTTGATGCTGCTTGACAGACAACTTGAAATTTTTCTTTTACAAGTGGGGATTCTAATATACTTGCAATAGTCGTAAGAGCACCGATACTCAATCCACCATCAGATGTTTGTTTTATGTAATCGAGCCCCTGTATATCACGAATATTGATAACCTTTTTAGGAGATATTATCATACTCTTTAATTCACCAAGAAGGTCTGTTCCTCCTGCTTTTATTACAGATTCATCCCAACTTTTACCAAGAGATTCAATTGCCTCACTTATCGTTGAAGTTTTAACGTATGCAAAGTTTTTCATATTCTCATCCCTCCTTTCCTTTTTTAAGGGCTTCAAGTACCTTATCAGGAGTAATTGGAAGTTCTCTTGTCCAAACGCCAGTCGCATTATGAATTGCATTAACTATTGCAGCGTGAGATGCTACTCTTGGCGGTTCGCCAAGCCCTTTCATACCAAGACTATTCATAACAGGGTCAACCGAATCTAAAACAATCGGTTCTATCATCGGAACATCTAATGAAGTTGGGATTTTGTAATCATAAAAATTCGTATTAATCATCTTTCCTGTATTTTTGTCCATTATTCTTTCTTCAAATAATGCATAACTCAAACCTTGAACTATTCCACCCTGAATTTGATTTTCAGAAGTTAAGATATTAATACTTCTACCAAATTCGTGTGCTGCGACAAAACGAATTAATTTGACCTGACCAGTTTGAGTATTGACTTCAACTTCCGCAAAATGAGCACAGAATGAATTAAAAGCATATCCTTCGGGATTTGGTCCTCTTGTATTTTTGCTTGTAAGCATCCCTTCAGTTATATGTTTACATACTTCTTCAAACGCAATATTTTTAGATTCATTACTTTTTATAAAAATTTTATTGTAACCAATCTCGAGTTCTTCAGGTTTTACTCCTAAAAGAGGTGCAGCCACTGCAAAAAGTTTTCCTTTAATATCAGAAGCGGCGGCTCTAATGGCTGGGCATACCGAAGAAGCAGTGTTACTTCCACCACTTGAACCAGAATTAGGATAATCAGTATCGCCAATCATAACTTTTATATTTTTAACGTCTATTCCAAGTTCTTCTGCTGCCACCTGTGCTATAATGGTATAAGTCCCCGTTCCAATATCTTGTGTTCCACACCTTATTTCAACATTACCATCTTTTAGCAATCTAAAATCTAATTGAGTTCCTGGGCCACCAGACCCTCCCCAAATTCCAGTTGCCATTCCAATACCCCTCTTTATTATTCCCTTTCCCTCGCCTGGTATTTTATTTCTTCTATTCCAACCTATTTTTTGAGCACCTAACTCATAACATTTATCAAGACCTTTACTTGAATAAGGAACGCCAGTTCCTCCTCTGTTTTTCGTGGTATAATTTTTCTTTCTTAATTCAAGTGGGTCTATTTCTAATTTTTCTGCAAGTTCATCCATAAATAACTCTAATGCTAACGTTCCCTGTGGATGTCCGGGGGCTCTCATTGGACGCGATGCGTCGGTATTAGTATATACGCTTGGCTCTTCTATACGACAGTTCGGGCATTGGTAAACATCCCATATAGGAGTGGAATTACCACCACCACTACCTACACCTCCATTATTATATGATTTATAATCGAAAACAGTAATAGTTCCATCCTTTTTAGCTCCACCCTTCAAAGTTTGTATCGTGGCAGGACGATTGCCTACACAGTAACCTTGTTCTTCTCTTGTCAATGAAATCTTCACAGGAGCACCTGCCATTTTTGATAATTTTGCAATAATTACAGTATGGATACTTATACCAAGTTTACTTCCAAATCCTCCGCCCATATGGTGACATATAACTCTAACATTGGATTCGGGCATTTGCAATTCTTTTACAAGCCCACCTTTAATGCTGTGAACTCCCTGAGTCGTATCCCAAACAGTTAGTTTATCTCCATCCCATTTAGCAACACTACAATGAACTTCCGCCGTGTGGTGAACTTCAACCTGGGTTTTATATGTTCTTTCAAGAACAACGTCAGCAGTTTTAAGTCCTTCTTCTATGTTTCCTCTTTCTCTTGGGGATGGCTTAGAAATATTTCCTTCTGGTCTAACTTTGTTTGCATTTGGAGCCATTGCATCTTCAGGGTCAACAACAAAAGGAAGTTCTTGATATTCTACATTTATCATTTTGAGTGCTTCTTGAGCAATTTCTTCGCTCGTTGCACAAACAGCAGCAATTTCATCACCAACGTATCTAACATTTTCTTTATTCAAATTTATAACCGCTTTTACTCCGGGATATTTCTCTGCCTTACTAATGTCAATGTTCAAAATATTTGCATTAGGATATGGACTTCGCAATATTTTTGCATATAACATTCCAGGCAAATTTATATCCAATGTATATTTTGCTTTACCGGTTACTATTTCAATACCATCGACTCGGGCGATTTTTTGACCGATTACACGAAGTTTTTTATCCGCTTGAAATTGAGCAGGTTCATACTCTGGAACTTCAGTATTAAGTTTAATAACTTCTCCCTCAAAATCAATTTCTGTGTTAACTCTTTTTGGTATTTTAAAACCTACTGGCATAACTATCACCTCCTTCCCTTTGTTGCAGCATAAAGTACTGACTCGAATATTTTAGGATAAGCACCGCATCTGCAAAGGTTTCCAGACAATCCCTGCCTGACCTCTTCAAGCGATGGATTAGGATTTTTTCCAAGTAATGCAACAGAAGATATAATTTGACCGGAGGTGCAAAATCCACATTGATACCCATCTTTTTCATAAAATGATTCTTGCACAGGATGAAGTTTACCATTAGATGCTAAACCTTCAATTGTTGTGATTTTCTTGTTGTTCATATCCATTGTGAGTGTCATACAAGAATAAATAGGCATACCATCAACTAATACTGTGCAGGCGCCACACGAACCATGATTGCAAAATATTTTCGTTCCAGTTAAATCCAGTTTTTTCCTGAGTGTATCTGCAAGGGTTTCTCTTGCTTCAACTTCAACTTTATATTGCTTATCATTAACAATAAGATTAACGGTGCCTTTTTCTACTCCTTCTTTTTTAGAAGGGGCAATTTTTTGTGCTGAAGTAAATGAGGAAGGGACAACGGCAGCGGTAATAGCACCACTGCTTATACCTTTAAGGAATGTTCGTCTTGAGAGTAAATGCTCTTTTCCCTTTCCCTTATTTTTTTTCTTTGGCATTTTGCCTCCAATATTAACTTATATTTAAAAACAAAAAATTTTATTATAAGAGACTGCTGAAAAAAGTAGATTTGTTAATTTATTCAAAGTAAAAAACATTACATTTTACCTGTCATTCCCGCACAAGCGGGAATCCAGATACTATATAAATTAAATATTTTTAAAAAATTAGATTCCCGTTTTCACGGGAATGACAAACCATTGTTATTTGACTAATACTTATATAAGTTGAACGTTTCTCTT
>CAZBIT010000210.1:0-4996 GCA_964491835.1 uncultured bacterium | reverse complement strand
ACCTTCAAGAAGAACAGAGTTTATCCTGCTTTTCGGGAGAGTGGGTTAAGCCCCTTGCGTTGAGAGACGTTTATGAAATGAGGAAACTTTTAGGAATGAAGCCAATCATAACCGCCGCAGGAGGTATAAGAAATTTTAAGGACGTAATTGAAACCGCTCTAATGGGTGCTAACTTATTCGGAATATGCACAGAGACGATTATAAGCGGATATGGCTTCCTTGAAAATCTAATTGAAGAATTGAAAATATACCTTGAAAAGATGGGGTATTCTTCATTAGATGAAATCAGAGGTATGATGGTTGAAAATATTAAATCCGCTGAAGAACTTACCATACATAAGGGCTACGCAAAAATCAAAGATACGTCCCTTTCAGCCCCTTGCGTAGTCGCATGTCCAAACTTTGTTCCTGCTCAGGGATACGTTATGGCAGTTTCGAGGAAAAATTTTAGAAAGGCATACGACCTTGTTACCTCTGCTGGACCATTTCAGACAATTTGCGGATATGTCTGTCATCACCCTTGTGAATCTGTCTGTGTTAGAGGTGACCTTGATGAACCTATAAAAATCAAAGAAATAAAAAGATTTATTCTTGAATATGGAAGAAAAAACAACTGGAAACCAAGCATAAAACCCGAATCGAAAAAGTCAGATAAAGTAGCAATAATCGGTTCTGGTCCTGCTGGGCTTTCTTCTGCATACTATCTTGCACTTGCTGGCTATGATACAACGGTTTTTGAAGAGTTAGAAGAATCCGGCGGTATGCTAAAATATGCAATCCCACGTTTTCGTTTACCAATTGATATGGTCGATTATGAAATAGACATAATCAAAAGTTTAGGAGTAAAAATTGAAACAGGGAAAAAATTCCCAGATGATATTACAATTTCCAAATTAAAAAAACAGGATTTTAAAGCAATTATTTTGGCAATAGGTGCACAGGAAGGTATTAATCTCAACGTTCTTGGTGAATCTGCCGAGGATTGTCTGCCAGCACTTGATTTCTTGATGGACTCCCAAAATGGCAGACAATATAAAATTGGAGAAAGAATCGCCGTCATTGGAGGCGGATTTACGGCGGTCGATGCGGCAAGAACATCTAAAAGATTGGGAGCAAAAGAAGTTTTTATATTATACAGACGCACAAAAGACGAAATGCCTGCAATTCCAGAGGAAGTTATTGAAGCGGAAGAAGAGGGAATAAAAATAATGTATCTTGTTTCACCCAAAGAAATCCTGACAAAAAATGGAAAAGTTGTTGGTATTCGAATGGTTAACCATGTTTTAGGAGAAAAAGATACGTCTAATAGAAGAAGACCTGTCGAAGTAGAAGGAACTGAATTTACGTTGAAAGTAGATACCGTAATTACTGCACTCGGTCAAAAAATTGAATCAAACATTAACTTTGACGGACTGAAGATTACTCGAAGTGGGGCGTTTGAACATAATAAAGAAACAGGTGCTACAAATGTTGATGGCATTTTCGTAGCAGGCGATGCAGCAGTCGGAGCAAGTAATATTATAACCGCAGTCGCATCGGGAAGAAAAGCAGCAATTTCCGTTGATAAATACATTTCAGGTGAAAAAGCGGTTTTGGAATCTATGAAACAACTAAATCCAGTTGAAATAAACAGCATACTTCAAAGAACGGGAAATTCAAAAAGATTAGAAAGCATTAAAATTTACACGGAAAGCCCTAAAAAAAGGAGTGAAAACTTCGACATATATTCCAGAACTTTAACCGAAGAAGAAGCAGTCGAAGAAGCAAAAAGATGCTTGAATTGCGGTTGTGGCGAAGGATGTTTTATATGTCTTGACATTTGTAACTCTTTTGCAATAAGTAATGTGGGTGGAAAACCTTTCGTTGACAGTGATGAATGCGTTGGTTGTGGCGTTTGCGTATGGAGATGCCCCAATAAAAATATTGAAATTGTAAGAATTGAAGAATAAAAAAACTTCTGAAAAAGTATTTGAAAAATTATTCATAATCCATTAATTCAAATTAATCCAAACCTGAAATAACATAAATTTGGTAAAGTTTGTTATCTTCAAATAAGTGTAGAAAAAGGGGAATGACATTAATTCTATTTTTTTTAATTGTGAATTATAAAAAATCATAAAAACTAAAGTCTACAAAAGTTCTGTTTCATTAACAAATTAAATATGGAGTTAAAAAATGGATAAAGTTAAAATTGGAATTGTAGGTTCAAAGTTTGCCGCAATGCTTCACGCAGAATCATACAAACGCTGTATATACGCAGATATGGTAGCGGTTGCGGCTATTGATAATCTTAACGAATTCGCAGACAAATATGACATCTCCAAAAGATATGAAAATTATAAAGAGATGTTTGAAAAAGAAGATATTGATATTGTAAGTGTGTGCGTTCCAAATTTTCTACACAAAGAAGTAGTTATAACTGCTGCGGAAATGGGAAAAAAGAATATTATCTGTGAAAAACCTCTTGCAACGTCTTTGGAAGATGGGAAAAAAATGATTGATATATGTAAAAGAAAAAATGTAAAACTTATGTATGCAGAGGACTGGATTTTTGCTCCCGCATTAGTCAGGACTAAGCAAATATGCGAAGAAGGAGCAATTGGAAACATCCTTTATATAAAAGCAAAAGAAACCCACAACGGCTCGCATTCAATATATGCACAGAAAAAAGAGTTTTGTGGTGGTGGTGCAATGATTCATCTCGGAATTCATCCAGTAAGTTTTCTTCCATGGGTTTCAGGTAAAAAAGTTATTGAAGTTATGGGTATGAAATCAGGTGGAGAAGATAAAAATTTAATTCACAAAAACTATACGGGAGAGGACTGGGCAGGCGCATTAGTTACTCTCGAAGATGGAATCAGAGGATTTGTCGAAGGGAATTACATCACCTGCGGTGGTATGAATGATATTGTTGAAATTTATGGAACCGATGGAAAATTGGAAGTTGACCTTACTTTTGGTTCACCTATTTCCGTTTACAGCAGAAAAGGATATGGATATGCCATAGAAAAGGCTGACTTTACTTATGGTTGGACAAAACCAGCGGTTGACGAACTACAGTCACTCGGATACATAAATGAAATCGCTCACTTCGTCGATTGCGTGAGAAATAATGCCGAACCGCAACCCGGAACTAAAGGTGAAGATGCTCTTTATTCCCTTGCCGTCTTATTTGCAATTTACCAATCCGCAGAAACTGGTAAACTTGTAAAGATAAAAGATATTTTATAAAATTGCTGAAAAAGTAAATTTATAAATGAGTCCAATCTAAAAAGGTTCACTACCATAAACTACTTTTCCACCCACCATTGTCATTTTTACTGTAATATTCCTAATTTTATCCTCTGGGCAGGTCAAGATGTCATCTGATATAACTATGAGGTCTGCAAGTTTTCCTGGCTCTATTGAACCTTTTATATCTTCCTCAAAAGAACCATAGGCGTTATTTATAGTATACGTTTTTAGTGCCTGTTCCCGCGTAATCGCCTCTTCTGGAAGAAATACACTTCCTCTTTCAGTTTTTCTTGTAATAGTGGTCCACATTGCAAGAAATGGATTATACGGATTAATTGAAGTATAGGAATCAAACTTAACCATATGGTCTGAACCACTATTAATAATAACACCTGCGTCAAACAATGACTTATTCGGATGAAACGTTTTAAGGATTTCATCACCGAGGACGTATTGCATAGCATCTGCATCTTTATAAAACCATGCCGGCTGCATATCCGCATAAACACCAAGCACTTTCATTTTCTCAATTGATTCAGGTGTATAGAAATTACCGTGTATAATAGAATTTCGTCTGTCTTTATTCGGTTTTTCTTTATTTACTTCTTCATATGCAGAAAGCATAATATCAACACCACCTCCACCCGTGCAGTGAGCAGTTACTTTCCAACCTATTTCATTTGCGACTCTGACAAAAGGTATCAATTCCTCTTTTGTTATTTTCAATACTCCTTTGTATTTAGGGTCAGTAATTCCAAAAATTTCTTTTGCTTTATTTCCCCATGGCTCTCTCATATATGCAGTGCCAGTTAAGATACCACCGTCCATGCTTGTTTTCAATGCTCCCACTCGCACCCATTCATTTCCAAATCCAGTGTAATATCCTAAACTCAATAATTTTTCTCTCATTTCTGATTCTGGGGTATTTGGCACATTAAACGGAACTGAAATATTCTGAAAAACTCTTGCGGTAAGTCGTCCACTTTTCCATAAATCCATATACGTTTTTAATTCCTCTGGACCACCAGCACCTGACCAGAAACTTGTTATTCCAACTTCATTATATCTCTTTATCATATTAACCAACGCATCAAGCCTCTCCTCATACGTTAATTTTCTCGATGGCATTCCCTTCAAAAGCCTAAAGGCAGATGCTTGAATAATACCAGTCGGCTCTTTGGTAACGGGGTCTTTTAATATACCTGGATTATTTGTGCTTTTCGTGATTCCAGATTTAACCATAGCAGCAGTGTTTATCATTCCACCGTAACTTCCGTTTAAAAAAACCGGATTTTTTGGAGCCACGTTGTCAAGTTCTTTTTTTGTGGGCTGTCTCATTTCTTTTAATCTTGTCGGGAAAAATCTAGGATGAACAATCCACTCACCAGGGCTCTTCTTTTCGGCTTCCTTTTTTATCCAATCAAGTAGTTCTCCAACGGTGTGAACATCTGGTATCTCCTCATATAGTTCACTAATTGATGCATCTTCAGGATGAACATGTGCCTCTATTAAACCAGGAATTACAGTTTTATCTTTTAAATCAATCTTTTTTGTTGAACTACCAGCCAACTGTTTAATCTCACCACTTGAACCAATCGCAGTAATCCTATCCTTTTTTATAGCAACCGCTTCCTTAATAGAAAATTGTTCATTTACAGTTATTATCTTTCCATTATACAATATTAGGTCAGGCAAATTAGCCTCCTCTTTCTTTTTTGCACAGAAAATTATACCAATCAAAGCAAGACAAATGGCTACTGCA
>CAZBIT010000209.1:0-5030 GCA_964491835.1 uncultured bacterium | reverse complement strand
ACAATTGCTTTAAAATATTAGAAAATTATTCTGATAATAAAGAATGCAAAGATGAAGTTATCAAAGAACATCATAATAATATTAAAATAGTAAGGTCTCAAGAAGGAGCTATCTTTGAAATAGGTGATAAAATTACAGTATTTACAAAAAATTCTCCAAACAAAGGCAAAGTATTTACAATTAAAGGATTTAGATGGAGTTTAGATAAACATAAAATATGTGTTATCACTGAATCTCATGGAAGAAACGGAATTGGATTAGATAAAATTGAATTATATCAAGAGCCTAAAAAAATTGTAGAAGATTTTAAATTTCCTGAGACATGGTGGTTTATTATTGAAAATACAAAACAATTAAAAATTGCTAAACAGTATTTTAGTCAATTTATAAATACAATAGCGTTTGATTTAAATACAACATGTGGCTATGTGTCAAATACTTATTTTATTAGACAGGTAGATTTTTATACAGGTGCATTTCCTGCACAATTTGGAGATAAAGTTTCATCTGTGATGAATATAAAACTAAGAGAAGGAAATCGTGAAAAGTTTGAGGGGAATGGAAATTTAGGTATGGCTGGAGCAGGGATTTTATTAGAAGGACCAATTAATAAAGGAAAGGGTTCTTTTATTGTTTCTTATCGAAAAAGTTTTCTTGACCTGATTATTTCAAGCACAGGATTAACCGCTGTGCCTCACTATTACAATTTTCAGAGTAAACTTGTATATGATATCTCAAATAGAACAAAAATGATTACAAACATAATTTATGGCGATGATAAAATTTTCATTGGAAGAGGAGAAGAAGAAAGTGTCCATAATCCTCATGGTTCAGAAACTATTGACGCAAAAAGTCAACAGTATGCCCTTGGAACGGTTTTTAGAACAATTTGGAGTGAAAAAATATTTTCAGATATTACTATCTCTCGAACAGGTAATTCTTGGCGAACTTATGTGAAAGATGAAAACAATATGGATGTTTATAATAATAAATCTGATGAAATTATCACGGAATTAAAAGGAGACGTATTTTATCATCCCCGGGAAGGAACAGAAATCTCTTCTGGTTTAATTTTAAAAAATTGCAATTTTGACCATAACATCTGGTTAAAACCGGATACAGTTTTTACCTGGGATACCTCGATTAGCCCTAATAAAAAAATAGGAATATTCAAGACGTATCCCGAATGGAGAGTTTTACAAGATGTTTCATCATACAAATATGCAATGTATCTTCAACTCAAAAAGAACTGGTTTAAAAGGGTAGTGACAAATGTCGGTTTGCGATATGATTATTTTAAGTATAATGATTATGGGAGAATTAGTCCGCGATTTGGTCTTTCTTTTATTTTATCTGATAAAGCGACAATGAACATTGGATATGGTTATCATACTCAAAGTCCATCGTTTGTTGAATTAACAGCAAATCAAAAAAATAAATTCCTTGAAGCAAAAATCACAGAACAATACATTATCGGACTTGAATATTTATTGGCTGAAGACACGAAATTTACAGTAGAAGCATATAATAAACTTTATAAAAATGTTCCAGTCCCATTTGAATGGATTACGCCCGACCCTTATGACTACTATGTCGGTTGGATGGTTAATAGCGGGAAAGGTTATGCACGAGGGATAGAGTTTTTCTTACAAAAGAAATTATCAAAGAACATTCAGTATATATTTAGTTATGCACATTCAATTGCAAAAGGATACGATTTAAGAAATGAAAAATATTACAACTGGGATTATGATTACAGGAACATTTTGACCTTCATTGGCGGTTATAAATTTAAATTGATACAAAATGATTGGTATAAAAATCTTAAAAATAATCTTTTTTATAAAATCTTTTCATTTATAATTCCATTTGGAGATGAGACGATTATTAGTGCAAGGTGGAGATATCTTGGTGGAAGACCATATACTATGCCAATATATTATGACAATCTCCATGAATGGGTGACAGAAGGGTATCTTGCTTATAACAGTAATAGGTTCCCTGCGTATCACAGATTTGATTTTAGAATCGATAGAAGATATTACTTTAATAAATGGAATATAGTTACGTATTTTGATATAATGAATGTTTATGATAGAGATAATATCTGGAATTATTCGTATAGGGATGATGGTAAAATAAAGAAGATATTACAAGGTAAGACAATGCCTGTAGGTGGAGTTGCATTTGAATTTTAAGGATTTAACTATACTTATGTTTTTATGTAAAAATCGTTTGCACTCTACGAACTTTTATGTTAAATTATTGACTGACTGGTCAGTTTATATATTAAAATTATCTTAAAATTAAAAATCGTTTTATGTTAACATTTATTAATGCCATTTCAGTTTTATTACCTGTATTCTATATAATTGTCTTTATTGATTATGCCCTTTTATTTTTTCGGGATGACCCTTTTGCTTATAAAACGGTTAATTTATTCTTAAAAATAACTATCTCTCTCCATATTATACTAATTATATTAAGAACTTCAATTCTACAACATATTCCTATTTCCTCAGTTTTTGAAGTTCTTTCTGCTATTGCTCTGGCGATTGTTATTGTTTATTTATACGTCGAAGAAATAACTCGAATAAAAACGACGGGATTATTTATAATTGCTTTTGTTTTTCTATTTCAACTTATTTCCTCAATATTTATAACTATGAATGTAGAAATAAACCATCTTTTAAGTAATAAATTTTTCGGCATTCACGTTACTTTTGCAATATTCGGGTATTCTGCGATTACAATCTCTGCCATCTATGGTTTTCTTTATTTGATGATGTATCATGATATAAAATCGAGTAAATTTGGATTGATATATAACCGTCTTCCGTCTCTTGAAATTCTTGGCAGTATGAATTATAATTCTGCATTAATTGCATTTTTTTGTATTACATTGGCGATTATTTTTGGGTCAATATGGTCATCAATGTCTATAAATACTTACTGGAATTGGGACCCAAAACTTATTTCAGTTTTAATTACTTGGATTATATTCGGATTTGGGATAGTTTCAAAAAAATACTTCAAATTAAGTGGGAAAAAAATTGCCTACATTTCTCTTTTAGGTTTTTTAATAATGCTTTTTTCTATGCTTGCGGTTAATCTTTTATTTACAACTTTTCACGAATTTACATAAAGAACAGGAAATCTTTCTTTTTGTTTAAAAGAAATTAGTGTGTTTTTATGAATTATTTGTATCCAATATTTTTGAATCTTAAAGGCAAAAGATGTGTTGTTGTTGGTGGAGGAAAAATTGCGGAAAGAAAAATCAAAATCCTTTTGGAATGTAAAGCAAATGTCACCGTTATAAGTCCCGAAATTACTGATTATATCAAATGCATTATTGATAAAGGAAAAGTAAATCATAAAAGTCGGTCTTATGAAAAGGGAGATTTAAATAATTCTTTTCTTGTTATATGTGCAACAAACTCAAAAAGTATAAATGAAGCGGTCTCAAATGATGCTAAAGAAAATGGAATTTTGTGTAACGTAGTCGACATCCCCGATTTGTGCAATTTTTTCGTTCCTTCCGTTGTAAAATCGGGTGATTTGAAAATCGCAATTTCGACGAATGGGAAAAGTCCAGCACTTGCAAAAAAGATTAGAAAAGAACTTGAAAAAATATATGGTGAGGAATATGCTTATTTCATTAATTATTTGGGTAAACTCAGAGATAAATTGCAAAAAGAAAAAAATATTGATGACGATAAAAGAAAAGAAATCTTCAAAAATATTGTGAATTCAAATGCTATTGAATATTTAAGAATGGGGGATAAGGAAAAATTTATTCAGGAAGTTAGAAGATGGATTTTATTGTAATTGGCATTAATCATATTACTGCGCCGATTGAAATAAGAGAGAAAGTTGTTTTTTCTGATGACGAAGTTCAAGAGGTTCTTGGAACACTGAAAAATAATGGCATTTTATCAGAAGGAATGATTGTTTCTACTTGCAATAGAACGGAACTTTATGGTGTGAGTCTTAAAGACAACAACATAGAAGAATATATTAGGAATTTTCTTAATGAATTCAAAGGTGTGGATTATTTTACCAGAGAAGATTATTTTTATGTATATGAAGAGCAGAATGTGGTGAGACATTTGTTCAGAGTAACAGGTGGTCTTGATTCTATGATAATTGGTGAACCACAGATTTTCGGGCAGATAAAAGATGCTTATAGTTTATCTTGCAAATGTAAAGCCAATAACATTTTCCTAAATAAACTTCTTCATTGGTCTTTTAGAGTGGGGAAGAGAATCAGGTCTGAAACTAATATTGGCATTGGTGCTGTCTCTGTCAGTCTTGCAGCCGTTGAACTTGCACAAAAAATTTTTAAAGATATGAATAATAGAAAAGTTTTCTTGATAGGTGCTGGTGAAACAGGCGTGTTGTCCGCAAAACATTTAAAGGAAAAAGTAATTGGCGAATTATTCATTACTAATAGGACATTTTCAAAAGCCGAGAGATTGGCTCTGGATTTGGATGGAAAAGCAGTGCCCTTTGAAATGATTGAGAAAACTATTCCATTGGTAGATGTAGTTATCAGCACCACCGGTTCTCAAGAAATCATAGTTGATTATGAAAAAATGAAAAAATGTATGCACATAAGAGGCCAAAAACCTATATTTATTATCGATATTGCTGTTCCACGAGATTTTTCCCCCGAAATTGCCAAAATTGAAAATGTTTTTTTACATAATATAGATGACCTTAGGATTATCGTTGATAAAAACGTTGAAAGAAGAAAATCAGAAATCCCAAAGGCAGAAAAAATTGTTGAAGAAGAGGTAAAAAGTTTTCAAGAGTGGTATAAATCTCTCGAGATTATCCCCACAATTAAAATGCTAAAAGAAAGATTTGAAAATATTAGAAGGTCAGAGTTCGAAGAACACAAAAAAAAATTCACAAGAGAAGATTGGGAACAACTCAATATATTCACAAAACACTTTGTTAACACTCTTCTCCATAAACCTATTAGCAAAATTAAAGCCCATGGGTAGTACCGTTTACCGGCTTCTAAA
>CAZBIT010000208.1:0-5036 GCA_964491835.1 uncultured bacterium | reverse complement strand
TATGAAGTAATAAAATATGATAAACAAATTGATCCAATCGAAACTTATTATGACCCCGAGATAATAAAATAGACGATTCGATTACAATAACAACTTAAATAAAAAACCATCAAAATTTCTTTGATGGTTTTTTTGTTTTAAAAAAATCACACTCAGAAAAAAATTATGCAACCTTTTCCACTCTACCGGATTTAATACAGTTTGTGCATACAACTATTGTTCTGGAAGAACCATTCGATTTTACCCTAACCTTTTGTAAATTTGGCATCCATCTTCTTTTTGTCAAGTTATGGGCATGACTAACATTATGTCCCGTTATCGGCTTTTTACCACATATCTCACATTTCTTTGACATTGACACCCTTCTTCAATTATGATAAGTATTAATATTTTTAATTAATTTAAAAATAAAATTAACAAAAATCAATAAATTTATATATCAGTTCATTTAAAAATACTTGCAAGACACAATATTTTATTTTATATTTTTAAAAATAGATACAAAATATAGTTCAATCGTTTTGGATAAGAATAGTAAAAATCAAATTATTTTAAAAATATGGAATACGTATGATTAATAAAGAAATAGTAAAATTGCTTAAAGGTTATAAATCAGGGGAAATTGATGAAGAAACAATAATTAATAAATTAAAAAATCTTTCATTTGAATCCCTTGAATTTGCAAGAATTGACCATCATCGCGCTTTAAGGAAAAGTTTTCCCGAAGTCATATTTTGCAAAGGAAAAACATCCGAACAGATATCCAAAATTGCTAAAAAAATTGTTGAGAATGGGAACAATCTCCTTGCAACAAAAGCAACTCCTGAAAATTATAAGAAAGTAAAATCAGTTATACCAGGAGCGATTTATAACAAACTTGGAAAACTTATTACATACGAAATAAGAAAACAAAGAAGAAGTTCAAAAAAGAACATTGTTGTGGTTTCCGCAGGAACTTCGGATATCCCAATAGCAGAAGAAGCAGCTGTAACTGCTTATATGATGGGTAATAAAGTAAAGAAAATATATGACGTAGGAGTTGCTGGCATTCATAGACTGATGAATTATATGGATACAATAAAAAAAGCATCGGTAATAATAGTCGTTGCGGGAATGGAAGGGGCACTTGCAAGTGTAATAGGTGGATTGGTTGACATCCCAGTAATTGCAGTCCCTACTTCCGTTGGATACGGTGCAAGTTTTAGTGGAATTGCAGCTCTTTTAGGGATGCTAAACAGTTGTTCCGCTGGCATTACCGTTGTGAATATAGATAATGGATTTGGGGCTGGATATGCAGCAGGTCTTATTTTAAAAGCATAATTCTCTATATACATAATAATGAGAGTGTTGCATAAATGAGAAAACACTTAATTATTTCAACTAAAGTACTAAATTTTGTGATATTGCTTTGTCTCCCGCACAGCGGGATTCCTCGTAAAGACATTTATTAACATATATTTAATGGAATAGTGGGTGTCATTGCGAGCCCCGAGAATCGGGGCGTGGCAATCTTAAATAATAATTATGCAACAATCTCTAAATATATTAAAATTTATTTAAGTTTATAATTTTTTAGTCGATTATGAACTGATACTAAAAAACTATATTAAAACACTATGTTAGAGAATAACAAAGATTATAAAAAAGAAGAAGTAGAAGAATATGAAGATGAAGTAAAACCATTAACGTTTGACGATATGGTTTCCTTTACAATGTTTGCAGAAATTTTTCTTATAGGATTATCTATTTTAATTTTTTTATTATATCTATTAATATTCTCTTAACCACACACACCTATATGCATTCAATTATATAAAAAAATTTCAGCGATTACAATTTAATCGATTCACAACCCCAACACATCGACACTAAAAGCAAATAAATTTTATTGAAATAGCGCCAGAACATTCTGTGGAGCAACATTTGCCTGAGCAAGTTGAGCAGTAGCTGTCTGCTGTAATATCTGAAGTCTTGTTGACTGAAGTTGCTCAGCAGCCATATCAGCATCAAGAATTCTACTTTTTGCTGCTTCAGTATTAGTGATAGCAATTCTTAAAGTTGCTTCTTTAACAGTTAATCTTGATGAAATTGAACCAATTGTTTGAAGAGAATCAGAAACTGTTTCAATGGCACCATTTATAACAGCAATTGCCTGTGAACATCCCTCTGAAGTGAATAATTTGCCTATTGTTGCATTTGCAATATCTTTAATCGATAATGTAGTAGGCGTTCCCGGACCTGAAACGTCAAAAGTAATTTTTAAACCAGTTGAAGAATTATTTTGATTCAAATCGAATCGCAAAGTCGCAGTAGTTTCCTCACCAGTTTGAAAAGACCTTCCAGTAAATGTTCCATCTAAGAGTTTGTTGTAATTAAATGTAGTTTCACTAGTGATGTCATCGATTTCCTGAGTTAACTGCTTTATTTCCGAGAATATCGCATTTCTTTCAGCCGAACCCATCGTATCATTTGCTGCTTGAGTAACTAGTTCTTTCATTCTGATAAGTATATCGCTAACATTTGACAGTCCACCTTCTGCAATTGCAAGCACATTTTTTGTTGTCCCGACGTTATCAAGCGCGGCAGATAAACCGCGTGAACGCGCACCTAATCTTTTAGAAATTACAAAACCGGCAGGGTCGTCAGAGACCTCGTTAATTCTTTTTCCGGTAGCTAACTTTAATTGACGTTGTTCAAGGTCTCTGTTAATCGTTTTCAAAGCAGCCAAAGCATTATACGCTGCAATGTTTGTGTTTATCCTAGTGGCATCTCCTAACGCCATATTTGACCTCCTAAATTTTGATAGAATATTTTTCTTAATTACTAATTTCTGAGTCCCCTGCCTTATGGCTTTATAAAATAAAAATTTTCATAAAATTTAGTGCAACAAATGTGCCAAAAATATATTTATTAAATTCAACAAAAATATATGAATTATTAAAAAAATAATAATTGTATCGTTAATTAATAAATTAACCCTTTAAAAACAATATTTGAACATGCATAATTCCTTATAATTCAACATATTACATCTATTAAATGTGTTCTTGTAAATATTAAAGCATTTTTCAAATGAATTCTATTTTTTTTATGAACAATATTTAATATATTAAAACGTTATTTATTTCATAAGTGGAAAAATTTTTCATACCATCGGAAAATTATTACTACTCATTCATACTAATAAAGAAAAATATCAAATAAAATGAATACTATTTCTTATAGCAAATATTGTTCCCCAATAGGAAACGTATTTATAGGATACTTGGAAGACGACATCTTCAAGATTTCATTCGGTAAACTGAAAGAAAAAGATTTTGTATGGGAGATTATGCTCATTGGCTCAAATTATAATATTTTCAATGTAAAGAAAAGAGTACTCACTTCTTCCATAAAAGATGAATTAGATTCTTATTTTGATGGTAAACACTTAAACTTTAATTCAAAAATAAAATTTCTTACGGGAACAAATTTCCAGAAAAGTGTCTGGGAAGTGGTTAGAAAGATTCCTTATGGGACAGTGGTATTTTATTCAGACATTGCAATGAAAATAAATACTCCAAATGCAGTAAGGGCAGTAGGCAACGCTACTGGTGCAAATCCAATTCCCATTATTATTCCCTGCCATAGAGTTATTAGAAAAAACGGGAATATTGGAGGCTTTGGTTTGGGGATTGAAATGAAGATTAAATTACTTAAACTTGAAGGTCTAACCATTAATAAAAATAATATAGTGAATATTTAACGATTTCTTATAAATTTTTCAATTTTTTCTATTGTGTAAGGCACTGAATCTGATAATATCTCATATCCATTCTCAGTGATAAGCACATCGTCTTCAATTCTTATTCCAAGGTTTTCCTGCTGAATATATATACCGGGTTCAACAGTTATTATCATGCCTGGCATTAGCACATCGGATAAGGCAGGGTCGTGGACGTCCAGACCAATTGGATGACTCGTCCCATGGATGTAATACCTCCTATATTCTTTCTCTTCATTTATTAATCCAAGATTAATTAATCCATTAGAAATAATCTCAACCGATTTTTTATGAATCTCATCCTTCCTGATTCCTGGTTTAATCAACTTAATTGCTTCATTATGTGCTTTAAGAACAATATTATATATTTCTTTTTGTCTTTTTGTAAATCTCCCGGATATTGGAATTGTTCTTGTGATATCAGCAGTATACATATCATATTCAGCACCGATATCAATCACTACTACATCTCCAGCATTAATTTTTCTGTCATTTTTATTATAATGAAGAAAACAACTGAAAGGTCCTGAACCTACAATTGGTAAAAATCCGTTTTCTCTTGCTCCATTTTTCTTAAAAGTATATTCGATTATCGCTTCTAATTCATATTCATACATACCGGGTTTTACCGCTTTCATCACATTTTTATGTGCTTCTGCTGTGATTGAAACCGCTTTTTTAATCAACATTATCTCTGACTGGGATTTTATTTCTCTCATTTTAATGATTTTATTGTTTATACTTGCGGTCTCAAAATTGTAAAACTTTTCTTTTGCTCTTTTTATTATTTTCCCTTCATAAGTATTTGGTTCAAATAAAGATATATTCGAATCATCAAAAAATAGAGTATCCACTTTAGATAATATATTTTCCATATATACTTCCATCTCAGAATTAGGAAGAACTTCTTCTATTTGAGAAATTTTACTTATTTCTTCTATATTAGGTCTGGGTCCATCCCATAATTCTTTTTGTGAATCTGTTTTTGGAACAAAAATTAATTCATTAACATATTTTTGTTTTAAATCAATATAAATTCCTTTTCCAGGACTTAAAAACAACTTACAATCAGGTTCTTTAATTCCGGTAAAGTAATAAAAATTGCTTGATTGTCGGAATGGATAATAAACATCGCCATTTCTTATTACTTCATTCGAACCTCTAATCATAATGATACTCTCTGAAGAAAGATGTTCCATTAATCTTTCTCTTCTATCTTTGTATTCCTTGAGTGTTTGAGAATATGAATCATCACAGAACACGAAATAAATTA
>CAZBIT010000207.1:0-5036 GCA_964491835.1 uncultured bacterium | reverse complement strand
GGAAAACTGCCTGTTTGAAGGTATGGGAGACGACGCTACAAACATACGTAGTGGTTCTTATCAGGTTGTTGCTGAACGTTTGGATGATAGAAGGTTGAGTATTAGTGGCGGTAAAAGGGGCGGGATTCCATCTACCCCGGAGATTGGTGACAAGTTAGAATTAAGTGGTGAGGATAAACTACTTTTACCATATGCAACCGTAACCGTTCGGTCAGTTGAGATTGATGAGAAAGAAAAAACGTTAGTTGTGGAATTTTCTGATAAACTGCCGGAAAGAACAGGCAAGGGTGATATTGTTGGTAATGCCAGTTCTTGTCCTTCTGTACGGATTCGGGATTGTACAGTTATTCGCAACCGTGCCCGTGGGTTTATAATTAAAACGCGCGACGTGATAATTGAAGACTGTACCTTTCAGGATGTATCTGTTTCTCCAATAGGATTGGAAACAGATATAAATGCTTGGTGGGAAGCAATTGGTTCACATGATGTAATCGTGCGAAACAATCGATTCATAGATTGCAGATTTGAACCTGGATACCTCAGTGGGGTGATAGAGTCTCATACTATGAGTCAAACTGCCCCGGCGGGCGTTCATCAAAGAATTACTATTGAAAATAATATTATTCTGGGTTCTGACAAAAATGCCGTTAAAATCGGTTCTACTGATGGAGTGAATATTATTAATAATATCATCGACCAACCTAAAGAGGAAGCAATTTTAATATATAACAGTCGAAATATCAGGATAAATGGTAACAAACTGACAAATAGTAAAATGGGACTTAAAATAGGCGATGGCTGTGAACCTGCTACAATCAAAGTAGAGAACAATATCGGTTTTTGATATCTCTTGCCTTTTTAAAACGTATAGTGCGTTGTAAAAGCAAAAATTCGCATTTTGCTACTTCTAAAGTTACCATTTTATTATTTTTAAATTTAAGTTTTATTTTTATATGGCTTCAAAATCTTTTGGATATTTTCATTGAAAAATAAGTTATTAATTTTAAAAAATAAATTACAGTCGTTTAATATTCATACCACCACTAACTTCAACAATCATCCCAGTAGAAAATGAGAAATAACCTTTGGCGATTGCCACCACTGCCTTGCCAACGTCTTCAGGGAATCCCCATCTTTTTTGAGGAACGAGCCCTTCGGATATAAGTTTGTCATATTTTTCTTTTACTGGTGCGGTCATATCCGTTTGTATAATTCCCGGGCGTATTTCATATACGTTAATTCCAAGTTCTGACAATCTATCGGCAAACATTCTTGCTATATGACTTATTGCCGATTTAGAGATACAATATTCCGCTCTTGAAGGTGAGGAAACGTAAGCAGATATGGATGAAATAAAAATGATAATGGGTTTGTATTCAACGTTTTCTTTAAGTTGTTTAATCATTTGTTTTGCGAATAATTGGGTCAAAAAGAAAGGACCTCTCGTATTAATGGATAAAACTCTATCGTAGCTTTCCGTGGTTGTCTCCAATATATCCATTCTTTTTAATGGTGCAACTCCTGCATTGTTAACAAGGAGGTCAATTTTTCCGAAATTGTCGAGGATTAAATTCAACATCTTTTGATGGTTTTCTAAAGACGATATGTCTCCTGGAACGGGAAGAAAATTGACACCAAGTTTTTCAATTTTTTCTTTTACTTCATATAGTCCAGTATCTTTATTATTCGGGTCAAAAATGATGTCGTTTCCAGCAATGTTGAATCCATTTTTTGCAAGTTCGATAGCGATTCCTCTTCCTATTCCTCGTCCTGCACCAGTAATAAATGCTAAAGGTTTATTACTCATATTATTTTCTCCTATTTTACGATATTATTTTTCAAATACTCGTTCCACACGTTTTCGAACCATATATCTTCTGCGGGAATGGGTTTTATGTCTACCCATATCTTTTTTATGTCATGATTATCATTTAAATGTATTTCAAGTATTTTTTGATTAACAAATAAATCGGATTTATTGAGAGAAAACTTCCAATCATCCGATAGTTCTTTGCAGGGTTTTTCACCCTCAGAGTCGAGAATAAGATAAGACCCCCTGCTTTTTCCTCCTTTTTCTAAATATTCCTTGATGGCTTCTAAATAGACGGTATGTGTCAAACAGAGGTCGAGGATTCGAAATGCTTGAGGGAGTTTTTCTGATGAATTGATTTTTATCTCTGATTTTAAATATTTATACTGATTCCATGCCTCTTCAACTGCCTTTATAACTTTATCGTAATCACGAATGTGCGCTGCACAGGATGATATTCTTTCCTGAAATTCTTTCATCGAATTTGAGATTAAATCTTTATCTTTAAATTTTATATCTATAATGCTTTTTGCAAAATTGAACTTATTTTTTATTTGTGATGAAGCGGAATTTATAAAATCGTCAACTTTTGGAGGATTAAAATTGTATTTTTTAGAAATAAATAATGACGCTCTAATTCCTGCAACCTGACCTGAATTAAGTGCGGAACCACCCGGTCGGTAAACTCCGTGAGTTCCATTGACTTCGCCAACTGGAAACAGGTGTTTTATGTTTGATTCCCACCAGATGTTTCCTTTAAGACCACCATTGTTATGTTGAGCACAGACAGCAATTTCAAGACGTTCTTTTGTTATGTCAATACCGTGATTTTTATAAAGGTCAATTGCAGGTTGGTTCATTTTCTTTAATCTTTCAATTGGAATACCGAATAGTACCCCTGATTTTTTTAAATATTGATATGCTTCTTTTTCTAAAAGGTCAAATGAAAAATCTTCAAGTTTTCCTGCACCACTTGGATTTCGGGTAAAGTCAAGAAATACTCGCCTTCTTTTAATCGTTGTTTCTTGATAAACGAGTATGTCGATTAGAGAAGACCCATAGTTATAAACTTTTCTTGGGTCAAATGGCCATTGATAACCTTTTAGAAAGATTGCTGTTGCAAGTTTTCCCATACTTGGGAAATAATCATTTAAAAATTCTTTTTCATCACTTCCGTCCTGTTTCGTAGAGATGTATTTTGGTATGACCTGCTGATACGTGCCAGAGAGATTCCATCTAAATTTTATGGAAGCCAAACCATATTGTGATTCAGTGAGATTATTACCTATTGCCCCAATCTCAAAAGCGATTCCCGAAGAACCCAATTGACTTTCGGGATAAACCGAAGTTTTGTATATTCCTGCTGGTCCTCCCGTTCCCAAAACAACGTTAATCGCATTGAATATAACGAATCCAAGGTTATCATTACCTGTATTTTCTTTATCAATGGCTATTGCCCCAATTATATGTTTTTCGTCCCCATTTTTTTCCGTTAATAGTGCAATTATTTGATGATTGTTCAGAACTGTGATATTTTTATTTTTTACGTCTTTTGCAAGATATTCGAACATTAAATGAGAGGTAAGTGGTCCGGTGGAAGTGGCTCTTTGTCTTGGGTCATGGTCAGTTTTGTAACCGACATAAGCGCCGAATTTGTCGTGAGGAAACGGAACTCCCAAACTTATTAGATGGAAGAATGCTTGTAAGGAATTTTGAGCTTCGCATAAAGCGATGTCGCCGTGTATACAACCACCGTTAAATAAATCTTGTGCCATCATCAAAGCAGAATCAGGTAAATCGCCAGAAAGTGATAACTTGTAATAAGTTTGTTTATCTGAACCAGTATTATTTGATGTTCCCCCTCCCCAACAATCCGTCGCTATAACGACGTCTTTTATGCCTCTCTCGAAAAGAAATACAGCAGTATTCAAAGAAGCAGCACCACTACCAATTATAAGAGTATTTAAAGAATAAACCGGGAAAGTTATCCCGTTAATTTTTACTTCAGTTTTATTCATCGTTTTTTCTCTTTTTAGTTAAATTAAACATAATATGAAAACAAAGAAATTAAAAAATAGCGAAATTAGTTAAAATTATAAATCCAGATTTTTTTTGTATTTGATTTTTCAATATACAAATATAAAATATTTATGTCAATACAGTTGTATTTGGAGTTATAAAAAGAGCAAAAAAGTCCCATTTTTTGCAAAATTGAGCGATTTTTGGGACTTTTGTTCCAGGGGTTATTTTTATAATTTTCAACAGGATATATAAGATTTTTGATAAAAAAGAGTCAAAATTTTTATTTTTGGAATATTTTTTCATTTTTTAAAGGTTGTTTTTTTAATTTCTTTTCTTATTTCAGACGGTTTGGGTTTATTAGAATTAAAAAATTTTAAATAAAATAAAAATTTTCGCTTTTTTGGCGATAGTTGTGTTAAATTTGTATTCAAATTTATTTTGTTATATTTGAATTTGTATATAAATTAATTAATGATAATATGAGGGCAACCACGAGGGTTGCCCATACAAAAAATTGATAAAAATTATTTTTGTTTTGTATCGCGACCTGGAATAGTTATTTTTTCTTTCAATTAATTAGTATATATAATAATTAATTTTTATTTGTTATATATAAATATAACATATTTATTGGGGGAAGTCAAGAGGAAATTATGAGGGGGGGATTAGATAACTATGAATGTGAAAGAATGAGTGCTGAAAAATGAGGAATGAATAAACATGTTTTTAGCGAAAAAGTCGATTATTTATCTTTTTATTTTATATTTGGTGCTATTAAATTACCTGTACTGTCTTTTTTCAACTCTTGTGTTTCATTGTTTTTAATATTTGTTTCCATGACTGGTTTTTGTGGTTTATGAAAATACTCTACAATCCTTGTAATATGATATAAAAGTGCGGCAAGAAATCCAATTCCAAGAATCAAAGGCAAAATCCATTTTTTCAACCATTTCTTTTTCTCAGGTGGCTTTTCCTGTGAAATATGAGAAATTACTTTGTTATCAGTTTTTGTTTCTATTTTGGAATTGGTAATGAATTGGAGATTTTCCCCTTTGAGATTGTATATAATGTTTCTATGGCTCGTTATTTTGTCAAAAATATCCTCATATTCTTCTTTTTTAATTACCTGACCTAATAAGGAATCAATATAAATATTTTCTCCGCTTTTCTGGCATTGTATTGTTTTAATATTCTTTTTAATAAA
>CAZBIT010000206.1:0-5051 GCA_964491835.1 uncultured bacterium | reverse complement strand
TTAAATGATTTAATATTTTTTTAATGTCATCCGATGAAAACACATTTTCCTTTACCTGTAAATGAAAAGTTGTGCCGAAAATTGTCGTCTCTTCAACTAACGGATGATTATTCATAATATCCATTGCTTCTACTACTTTTTCGCACTCTACTTCCCAAACGTCACTTTTAACGTAATCAGTTTTTAACTTTTCGATACTATCCGATGCCACTAAATTACCTAAATGTAAAAGGGCAACGGAGTGACAATATTCCGCCTCATCAAGGTAATGAGTTGTAACAAATATAGTTACACCAGAATCTGAAAGATTCTGAATTAATCCCCAGAAATTTCTCCTTGAAACGGGGTCAACGCCTCCTGTTGGTTCATCAAGGAAAATGATAAGTGGATTATGAAGCATCGCACAACCCAATGCAAGACGTTGTTTCCAACCGCTTGGCAATTCACCTGCTAATCTGTTCTTTTCTTCTTGAAGCCCTGCAGTTTCAATCAACCATTCTTCTCTTTCTTTAATTTTCTTTTTGGAAAGACCGTATATGCCACCAAAAAAATTTATATTCTCTAAAACAGTCAGGTCTTCATAAAGTGAAAACTTTTGAGACATATAACCAATTGACTCTTTTACCTTATCAGGATTTTTCTTCACATCATACCCTCCCACACAAGCAGTTCCCGACGTGGGTCCAAGAATGCCACACAACATCCTGATTGTAGTTGATTTTCCAGCGCCATTTGCTCCTAAAAATCCAAATATTTCACCTTTTTTCACATTAAAACTTAGGTTATTAACCGAAACGAAATTCCCAAACTTTTTCGTTAAATTCTTGACCTCAATTGCACAATCAAACATGTCATCCTTTTAATTCTTGATTTTAAATGTAAGTAGTAGGAGCGAAGCATTCAGAGGGAAAGTTTAAAAAATATTTAAAGATAAATAAAAGAATGCATCGCCCTTACAAATCTATGCGAAGGCAACCCGGTGGGTCGCCCAGTAATTCATTTGCTGTGTGTTGGTCTTGTCACCAACACACTACTTACTTTCTCTGTTGGTGACAACACCAACAGAGAACTGATAATATGCAAAATTAATAATGTGACTATACAGTAGTAACTCAAACACTAAACCTAAAGAAAATCACATCTCCATCCTTTACAATGTAATCCTTCCCTTCCAATCGCATAATCCCTCTCTCTTTGCATATATGAATCGACCTGTTTTTCAATAATTCTTCAACAGGTATAACTT
The DNA here is from genome assembly GCA_964491835.1 of uncultured bacterium. Taxonomy (GTDB): domain Bacteria; phylum SM23-31; class SM23-31; order JAUVVT01; family JAUVVT01; genus CAZBIT01. The sequence continues at coordinate 3,805 of CAZBIT010000206.1, read as the reverse complement.
CCGCCCTAATAAAACCCTTTTCCATATCACTGTGAACAACGCCTGCTGACTGCCTTGCTTTCGTTCCCGACTTAATTGACCATGCTCTAACTTCTTTCTCACTGGTTGTAAAAAAGGTTATAACACCCATTAAATCATAACATACGTTGATAATTTTTTGCGTCGCAAGTTCCTTAATCCCATAGTCCTTCATAAATATTTCCGCATCTTCTTTGCTCAGTTCAGAAAGTTCCATCTCTATTTCCCCGCATATATTAACACCTTTTACATACTTTCTTAATAAATATTCTCCAAATAATTCATTTACTTTATCAACCTCAAGTATCTCATCTTCCCCGACATTTAAAACAATTAAAAGTGGTTTATGAGTAAGAAACTGAAATCCCTTTATTATTTTTTCTTCCTCCTCCTGGAATATCACTTCTCTGAGTGGTATTTCGGACTCAATTGATTCTTTACACTTTTCAAGGACTTCCAATTCTCTTTTTTCTTCAACATTTTCCTTTTTTGTTGATGATTTCTTTAGTTTATTTAATCTATTCTCGACAATTTCCATATCCCTGAAAAGAATTTCATTGCAAAAAATTTCAAAGTCCCTAATTGGATTAATAGAACCTTCGGGATGAAGGATATTTTCATTTGGAAATTTTCTTATCACGACCATCAACATATCCGCATTGGATACATAACCAAGATATTCCCTGCTTTTTATATCCATTTTATCTTCAATTTTTACAAATCCAGCGACATCAACATATTCAATCGTTGCATTAACCTTTTTCGGGGGTTTAAGTAATTCGAAAATATCATCGAGTCGGTTGTCAGGGACTTTTATAATAGAAATATTCGGATGAATTTCACCTATTTCGTGATAATATTCACCTGTAACCGCATGTGAACCAGTAAGGGCGTTGAATATTGTTGTCTTCCCCGACTGCATGAGACCAACAATTCCAATCTTCATTTAAAAACCTTTGTTTCACAAAAAATTTATAATAATTTCAAAAGAAACAAACTCAACTGTGGAAAGTATGTAATAATCAATAAAGCAATAAGAAGGATAATGAGAAAAGGAACTGAAGCACGATAAAGTTCAATAATAGGTTTGTTAAATCTGAAACTCGCAATAAATAAACTAAGCCCCACAGGGGGTGTTATATAACCAATTTGCAGATTTACGAGAAATATCATCGCCAGATGAATGGGGTCAATCCCAACCTGTAAAGCCACTGGCTTTATTAAAGGAACTACAACCACAATCGCAGAAAATATGTCCATCAAACAGCCAACTATCAGAAGAAAAATATTCAAAAGAATTAAAAAAACGTATTTATTCGTGATGAATTCCTTCATAAAATCAAGAATTTTCATAGGAACCTGCTGGTCAATTAAATAATTCGTAAGTCCCAATGCAGAACCCAATATTATCAATATTCCTCCCACAAGTATCATACTTTCCCGCATAATTCTCGGAATGTCTCTAAAAAGTTTAATTTCTCGATAGATAAATACTTCCACAATCAGCACGTAAAAGGCACATATAGACGCCGCTTCAGTAACAGTGAAAAAACCACTGTAAATGCCCCCAATGATAATAAATGGAAGGGGAACTTCCCAAACCATATCTCGCAACGTCTTCAAAATATATCCAAAAGAAAACTCCGTTTTCGCGACACTCGATACAGAACCCTTTTTTATACTATATAAAGAAAGCATAATGACCATTAACAAACCAGGAATGATACCAGCAATAAATAATTTATCAATTGACGTCTCTGCAACAATTCCATAAAGGATAATTGCGAGACTTGGAGGAAATAGAAGTCCTAAACTACCGGATGAGGTTAAAAGACCCAGAGTGAACTTATCAGGATATTCTTCTTTTCTCAAGACAGTGTAAAGAAGACCACCCAGAGCGATTATCGTAACTCCAGATGCACCTGTGAATGCGGTAAATATTGCGCAAGAGACAAGAGCCACAATTGCAACTCCACCGTAAAGCCATCCCAAAAATGCCTTTGACACATTTATAAGTCGTGTCGGCGTTCCGCTCTCTGCAAGAACATACCCCGCAAACGTGAATAAAGGTATTGCAAGAAGAATAGAATTACCCGCTATCTTATTATATATTTCATTTATTATAAGAGCAGGGTCAAGACCAACAGAATTAAATCCCGAAAGCGTTATCCCATTAAAAACAATGAACAAAGGAGTACCAAAAAGAGCAAAGATAATTACTATTAATACTAATATTGTCAACATCCTTTTATAAAATATTAATTTAGTTTTTCTTTTGTTAACAAACTCTTAATATTATCTAAAATATTTAAAGCAAACCGAAACGTCATAAGACAAAACGTAATTACAAAAATCGTTTGAAATATCCATACAGGAAAATTCTCAAAAACTGCAGTTCCAAAACTTTTTTCTGAGGCAACAAATCTAAATGACGCTTTTAACAAAAGCAAACACACGTATGCTGAAATTATATTGATAAAAATATTTATAACGAATTTTGCCTTTGAAAATATTATCCTTGAAACAATATCAATATTTATATGTCTGTTTTCTTTGGTGGCAATTGACGCTCCAATTAACCCAATCCATAAAACCATCTGTCTTAAAAAAACGTCCCCCCATATAAATCCACTTCCAAAAAAATTCCTCAGAATAACCTGTAAAAAAGATAATCCAATTACAAATGAGAGAATGCTTATTAATATAAATTTCTCTATTCTTTCAAGAAAACCATCAAACGTTTTCAAAAAACTAATTATTTTGTTAAATAATGCTATCATATTCTTTAATAATAATTACAACATTTTATTTTTTCGTGCCTTTCCTGAAATCATCGAGAGCAGTCAATATTTCGTTTAAAAATTCCTTTGAATATAATTTTCCCGTTAGTTTATTTCTAACTTCAACTCCAATTTTTTCAAACTCTTTTTTTGCGTTTTCCGAAAGTTCAACCACCTGGATACCATTTTTTTTGAGCGTTTCAATTGATTTTTCATTATCTTTTCTTGAAAGATTTACAAGTTCTTTCATATAACTTCGACATTTTTCCTTTAAAATTTTTTGAAAGTCAGGAGACAATTTATTAAAAAACTTTTTATCAATAAGAAGAGCACCGCTCGCATCTGTCATCGGCGTTGCCATCATATATTTTGTTTTAGTGAACCACTGAAGTGCAATAGCAGCATAAGGAGAAGTATAAACGCCATCAATCAATCCAGTTTGAAGAGACGTTAAAACATCAGTAAAAGGAAGTGGTATTGGATTCACTCCAAATGATTTGAATGTCTCTTCAGCAAGTGGGTCTCCTTCCCAAACCCACATCCTTTTTAATTTTCTCACGTCGTCAATGGTTTTTATTGGAGAGTTTGTAAAAACATAAACAAATCCAACCTCTGTCCATCCTAATAAAACAAATCCTCTCTCTTCAAACAACCGGGCAAATCTATCATAAAATTTTTCACTTACATAATCTATCTCATTATAATTTAAAAAAAGATACGGTAATTCGAGAATTCTGATTTCAGGTAGAATTTCGCCAAGTCCATTTCCAGTAAAACCTGCACAATGTACCTGACCAAATCTCACTTTTTTTAAAACGTCTTTCTCATCGCCAAAAACTCCTCCCGAATATATTCTAAATTTTAATTTTCCATCAGTAGATTTCTGTATATCGTTATTGAGTTTATTCATGACATTAAGCTTTGTAGTACCCTCTGGAGCAAGAGGGGCAAACTTGATAATAAAATCTTCCCCTCCAAGTAAATAATTTATTTCTGTTTTAAGTTCT
>CAZBIT010000205.1:0-5066 GCA_964491835.1 uncultured bacterium | reverse complement strand
TTCCGAAGGTGAGAACAGAAATAATTATTTTAATCCTCACGTTGATAACCTTATTGAATTGGGCAGAAAAGAATCTGATATAAATTTAAGAAAAAAATATTATGGTGAGATTCAAGAGATTATCTCTGACGATTTACCATATATTGGGCTATGGCATAAAATGAACGTAGCGGTTATGAATGAAAATTTAACGGGTTTTATTATGTATCCCGCGGGGGACTTTATATCAATTAGAAATATGTGGTGGGAAAATTAATTTACTTTTTTAACAAAAATATGAATGCTAACAAAGTAAAATTGCCGATATATTAATGATAGGAAATTTATTATAAAACTATTGTAAATTTTGAAAAATTTATATTTTCTGTATTAAATTTTATTTATAGAATGTTTAAGAAATTCCTGTAATTCCGTCTCTCCTCGCTATAAGGGAGGGGTGGGAGCTATTTATTAGATTTGAAGTAAATTTAGTATAATAGAGATATAACAATAATGTTCGTGTTTTTAAGAAGACGAATTTTAGGACTCATTCCGGTTTTATGGGGAGTGATAACGATAGTATTTTTGATAATTCATCTTGTTCCCGGAGACCCAGCGAAAATGATGCTTGGCGATACCGCTCTTCCTTCGGATGTTGAAGCGTTGAGAGAATCACTCGGTCTTAATAAACCCTTGATTAATCAATATGTCGGTTTTTTCGCTGGATTATTTCGGGGAAATCTCGGAAAGTCGTTTAATACTGGACAACCAGTATTAAAAGCGCTAATTGAACGTTTTCCTAATACTTTAATTCTTGCCATAGCGAGCTTATTTGTCGCAGTAGTTATTGGAATTTTAGGTGGAATTATAACGGCCGCAAAAAGGAATACCATTATTGATAGTACTGGACTAATGTTTTCTCTTATTGGTGTATCTATGCCTGCCTTCTTATTGGGACCGATTTTAATACTTGTATTTTCGGTAAAATTAGGTATATTCCCGGTATCGGGGTCGGGGAGTTTAAAACATCTTGTTCTTCCTTCTTTGTCTTTGGGATTTGCACTTTCTGCAATTGTATTGAGAATGACAAGAGCAAGTATGCTTGAAGTTTTGAATAAGGATTATATACGAACCGCAAGAGCGGTTGGTATTAGCGAGAAGAAAATATTAATGAAACATGCTTTAAGAAATGCAATAATCCCCGTTGTTACTATAATAGGTCTGCAATTTGGGGCACTTTTGGGGGGTGTAATAATCGTTGAGATAATTTTTTCATGGCCCGGAATAGGTCAACTTCTTATACCTGCTATAATGAGAAGAGATTATCCTCTTGTTCAAGGGTGCATTTTATTTATTTCTGTTGTTTATATATTTGTGAATTTTATTGTCGATATAATATATGCTTATATCGACCCAAGAATCAGATATTCATAGTTGAATGAATTGTTATATGAAATTTAATATAATTCATTAATAATATTTTATAGGGAGGAAAGGAAATTTTCCTAAATAATTATGTTAGAAAAAGAAGTAAAAAGCGTTGATGAATCGAAGGGGGAATTCTTATTAAATGTAAGAAATGAACTGAATAATGGAAACTTTGACGAAGCAAAAAGGATAGAGAGAGAACATCTTATACCTTCTAATATAATAAGTTCCATTGTTAATACTGTGTATGATGGATTTATAAGGGAAAAGAAATTTAAACTTGCTTTTACCCTTGCGAGAAAATATGAACTTCCATCAGAAAAAATAGCGGATGCTATATCGATGGAATTTAGACATCTTTTAAGTTTAGGGAAATGCGAAGAAGCGATAAATTGGGGAATAAAAAACGGACTTGCTAACTACGAAATATCTAAAGCAGCTGTTAAAGGAATAGAAATGGCGATTATAGAAGGCGATGTGAAAAAGGCAGTAAAAATGAAGAATGAATATTCTATATCCCCTGAACAAATTGGTATTTGGCAAAAAGGATACGATAATGCATTTAACGAATCAAAATATTTTGATGCTGCTTTATTAAGCAGAGAGTTTGGCTCTTCCGAAAGAAAAACTCAACTCACCGCTTCCAAAGCATTTAAAAATGCTGTTGGAACTGGCACATTCGGTGATATAGTTAATGTTGAAAAAGAATTTAGATTGTTTAATGATGCATCATTTGGACTTCTTGGAGATGATGAATCGAAAACTGTCATAGAGACGTTTCTGAATTTTGTGGATATATGTGCCAAGAATAATGATGGTAGAACTCTTGTCGAAGTAGTTGATGGTATAAGAATTTTATACAATTTTTACACTAACCATCACCTTAAGGGCTTGGTTCATATGGTTTTGAAAAAATCGATAGAAATACACGGAAATTTAATGAAAATTGGAACGGTTGAAGAAGCACAAGCAATTAAAGACCAATTAGGTTTACTTGATGAAAAGGTTCCAGTTGAGATGAAAAGACAACTTATTGAGCAAGCTCTTGAAAGTCATAATTCACTTTTAAAAAAAGGTGATTTTGAACTAGCCAAAAAAATTAAAGATGAATATCAAATAATGGGGGTTTTAGCTTCGAGAGAATTAATAGATTCTGTTCAGAATGCTGCAATAGAATATCTATCAACTTGCATAAGAAAAGGAGAGTTTAAAAAAGCCGACTTTGTAATAGAAGATTATAATATTCCGGCACCGGATGTGAAAGACAGAGCAACTGACGATTTAAAATATCTTCTTTCAAGTGAAAAATTTGATGTTGCTTTTGAAACGCTATTGAAATTTAAAATAACAATTGAAGATGAAGAATTGAAAGATATTGCAGTAAAGTCGTTTGAAAAATGCATGGATAAAGGATATTATGAGATGGCTGCTGATTTGGGATATGTTTTTGAAATCAGAAATCCAAATGTTAAAAAGGCAGCGAAAATCGTCTGGGAAAGATATATGGAAAGTGAGGACTATGTTAAAGCAAAAATGATAAAGAGAAAACACAAACTCACAAGGAAAGATACTCAAGATTATGCTCAAAAATCATATAATTTGAATATGGAAAAAAATAAGATAGATATTGCTAAAAATATCAGGGATGAATATGGATTGAGTGTTGGAATTATTAAGTGGATTATAGAGTTCATAAAATCCCTGCTCAAAATTTTCTTTAAGACCGAATAGAATGTTTTTAAAGAATGTTTAGTCAGATTTATAATTTAAAATAAATATCGAATAAAATTCAGTTCAAATTCACTCTTCACGTAATCTACTTTGATGTGATTCAACGTTATGTGATGTTTTATTAATCAATATCGGAGGTATCTAAAATGAAAAGGTTTTTTTGGTTTTCAGTTATAGTGATATCGTTAATTCTTTTGACTGAATGGTGCTACTCTTTGGAAATGCCGAAAGAAAAAAAATCAATATGTGAATGGATTGACAAAAATAAGGATTATATATGTGGCATAAGCGATAAGATTTGGGAATATGCAGAAACAGGTATGATTGAATATAAATCATCAAGATTATTGAGAGATGGACTTGAAAAGGCGGGATTTCGAATAAAAAACGATGTCGCGGGAATGCCAACTGCATTTGTGGCGGAATATGGTTCGGGAAAACCAGTTATTGGTATGCTTGCCGAATATGATGCCTTGCCGGGACTATCACAAAAGACGTCCACAATAAAAGAGTCTTTAATATCCAATGGTGCAGGTCATGGATGTGGTCATAATCTTTTAGGTACCGCTTCTTTTGGTGCAGCAATAGCATTGAAGGATTTTATTGAGAAAAATAACGTAAAAGGAACTATAAAATTGTTTGGGTGTCCAGCAGAAGAAACGTTGGTTGGGAAAATTTTTATGGTTAGAGACGGGATTTTTGATGGAGTTGATGCGGTTATTGATTGGCATCCGGGTGATTCTACCAGAGCAAGTTATGGCTCAAGCCTTGCTATGAATTCATTTAAAGTGAGATTTTTTGGTAAAACGGCACACAGCGCCGGACAACCCTGGGCAGGAAGAAGTGCACTTGATGCTGTTGAATTAATGGACTATGGTGTTAATATGATGCGTGAACACATTAAACCAACTGCAAGAATTCATTATGTTATAACCAACGGCGGTAAAGCACCCAATGTCGTTCCAGACAATGCAGAGGTCTGGTATTTTGTGCGGGATGAGAAAAGAGAATCGGTTGATAACTTGTATCAATGGGTACTGGATATAGCAAAAGGTGCTGCATCTTCTACACAGACAACTTATGAGGTTCAATTTATTACTGGTTGCTATGAATTACTTGGTAATAAAACGGGTGCTGAAATCATACAAAGAAATCTTGAAATCATTGGACCCTCACATTTTAATGAAGAAGAACAGAAGTTTGCAAAAGAAATTCAGAAAGCAATGGGAGAAGAAGAAAATGGAGTGTCTGAAGCAATATCAGAATTAACTCCACCAAAACCGCAACCTGAAGGTGGTTCGACAGACGTTGCTGATGTAAGTTGGGTCGTTCCAGTTGGGCGATTTACCGCCGCAACGGAACCCGGTAAAATCCCTGGTCACAGTTGGGGGATAGTTGCTTGTGGGAAAATGGAAATCGGTCATAAGGGAATGATTGTTGCCTCAAAAGCCATTGCATTATCGGTGTTTGACCTTTTAATGAAAAAGGAACTTTTAGAAAATATGAAAACTGAATGGAAGGAGAAAACGAAAGGATTTATTTATAAATGTGCTGTCCCATCTGAAATTGGACCACCAGTTTTGCCTGAACCAAAGTAAATATTAACGAAAAATACTTGACAAATATATATTATTTATTTAATTTGGCTTTGTGATTAAAATGGAAGAGTCAAATATAATTTTTTTTATTTTATTGAATTAATAATTTAATTTAAAGGCATGGGAACTTATATTTCAATAAGAATATAACCCTATGCTTTTTTTTTCCCATAGGAGGTATGTTGGAAGGAATAATTATTTTGCTTATTGTCTTGGTTTTATTTTCTGGATTTTTTTCCGCTTCGGAAACAGCATTGATGTCTGTCACCAAATTAAGAGTGCTTCATTTAATTGAACAGAAAAAAAAGAATGCAAAAATTGTGTATGATT
>CAZBIT010000204.1:0-5098 GCA_964491835.1 uncultured bacterium | reverse complement strand
GTAAAAAATATTTTGCCTGATAAATATAGAGGGCTGGGACAAAAGGAACTTGAAGATAGAATAAAGGAAATAAAAGACAGGAAAAATGATGATATTATAATACTTGGTCATCATTATCAACGTAAAGAAATAATACGGTTTTCAGATTATATTGGTGATTCCTATTATTTATCTGAAACTGCTGCAAAAAGAGAGGACGTGCGTTATATCATTTTCTGTGGTGTTGACTTTATGGCAGAAAGTGCATATATTCTTTCTGGTAGTTTTACTACTGTTTTACATCCAGACACTTCTGCATCCTGTCCGCTTGCTAATATGGCGGATACAGAAAATGTAAAAAATGCCTGGAAAGAAATAACCTCTATAATTCCAAGCAAATACATAATTCCTATTGCATATATTAATTCTGATTCTGAACTCAAGGCATTCTGTGGGAAAAATCAAGGTGTTATATGTACCTCATCGAACGCTGTAAATGCGATGAAATGGGGATTTAAAAAGGGGGAAAAGATATTTTTCTTTCCGGATGAAAATTTGGGTAGGAATACCGCTAATAAACTTGGAGTAGATAGAGACAGAGTTATAATATGGGACCCTGATAAACCTTTTGGTGGTAATTCTAAAAGTAATGTAAATAGAGCAAGTGTTATTCTATGGAAGGGATTCTGTCATGTTCATACTTGGTTTAAAACTTCTCATATTGAACAGATGAGAATAAAATATCCCAATGGTGTGATAATTGTACATCCTGAATGTTATGAGGATGTCGTAAATAAAGCAGATTATGATGGTTCAACAAGTTTTATAGTGAAATATGTGGATGAAGCAAAAGATGGTTCAACAATTATAATTGGAACTGAAATAAACTTGATAAGAAGACTTGCTGACCAATATCCAAACAAAAGAATCCTGCCTCTTGCAAGGTCTTTATGCCCAAATATGTGGAAAATTAGCCTTAACGACCTTTTATGGACGCTTGATTATTTGGGTGAAGTAAATAAAATTATCGTGCCAGATGAAATAAAAGAAAATGCACTTATTTCTTTGAAAAGAATGCTGGAACTGAAGTAAATTTTGTGTTTTTCTAAAAAAATTAAACCTGATTAAGAAATTTACCGATAAATATTTAGAACCTTCATCAATTAAGTTGATGCTTTTCGAAATGTCTTCGGAAATGATTTAATTTTAATATTCTTTTAATGTGAATATATTAATTAACTATAAGGGGTGTTCAATATGAAAACATTTAAGGCAAAATTGTTAAAAGATTTAACGTATATAAGCGGGTGTACACTTAAAAAAGGTAGTGAGGTAAAAATCACGGAGTCAAGCAATAGGACTACCTGGGTTATAGATATAAAAGCAAATCAACTCATAAGAGTATTCAATCACGATTTTGAAACTGTTTAATTAGTTTTTCACTCCTATATTTTTTTTTAACTTTAACTCATATTAATTAATGCAAATTACAATAATTATTTTTAATTTACGCTTTAGGTCTAATTCAATATTTAAATCGTTCATCAAGAGTAGGTGAGATAATCTTTTTTTCAATAATGTATTGCATTAGTAACTCACGACTGAAAAGTCCTGTTTCGTAGAAATTATTATTGTTTGAGTTTTTAAAGAATTTGTATCCATCCCCTCCTTCAACAAAATAATCAAGTGTGGCAATTTTGTATATTTTACTAGGGGAAATAGGTTGGTCATTTACTGTGAGTTCTAAAATTTCTTTAGAATTGACGTTGATAGTCCATCTCACGCCACTAAATTGTGCAAAACTATTTACTTTGTATTGTGAGGCGGCAAATTTTAAAACTTCAATTAATTCGGTTCCCGTCATCTCTAAGATAATAATTTCATTCTGAAAGGGTATTACTGAATTGACGTCACCGCGCGTTATGGGTCCTGTCTCAAAACCTTCACGAATGCCTCCAACATTTTGAATTACGACGTCAGCGTTTGTGTATTGTTTAATTACGTCAGTTATTAAATTAAAAAGGGATGACCCTTCATATCTCTTTAAAGGAAAAGAACCAACCGCTTCACCAATTTTTTCACCCATCAACTCTTTGGATTTAATTATGTAGGGTTCTAATAATTTTGAAAGTTTTGGGTCTTGTGGAATCGTTTTACTTTCATTTAAATTAATGGGGATTGTTTCTCCTGAGAAATTCACAACCTTTCCATCAATAAATTCTAAATCAACTTTACCAAGATATAGTCCAAATTTTCTTGCACAATTTATTATTGCATTTCCCACTTTAAATGGTTTTTCATATATTTCATTTGTATGTCCATCGATTATTACATCGATATCGTCAACTTTAAGTGCAAGTTCTTCGCTTGTAATTCTATCTTGACCGAATGAACGATATCCCAAATGTGATAAAACAATAATAATGTTTGTTTTTTCCTGCATCTCTTTGATGTATTTTTTTGCGGTCTCAATTGGATTTAAAAATGATATGTCTTTAACGTATTTTGGATTTCCAATCTGGTTTGTGTATTCTGTTGTCAAACCAAGTATTCCGACTTTAGTTCCTTTAATATTTATTATAGAGTAAGGTTGAAAAATAGGTTTTCCAGTATTATCAATTATGTTTGCAGAAAGAAAAGGTTTTCCAAACCATTTTTCCTGTTCTCGGATAATAGACAAAGGATAGTCAAATTCATGATTACCAACAACCATTGCATCATAACCTGCTTCTCTCATCAATATGAAATCGGGTTCAGCAAAAAAGAGATTTGATATTGCGAGTCCGCTGTTTACGTCGCCCGCATCGAGGACAATAACGTTCTCGTATTTACTTTTTATTTCTTTTATTAAAGTATAACGCGCTGGGATTCCTCCAACGTCTTTTTTACTCTGATAAATAAATGGTGCAGGATGCCCATGAGAATCATTTGTATGAAGTATTGTCAATTTAAAAGAATCATCGGCAGATAGATGACTAGGATTAAGTAAATTATATATTGAAAAAAGAGTTATAAAGAGATATGTAAATATATGAATTCTTATGTTATTATAATTCATAATTTTGTTTTATTATATTAAAATATTTATTAATCAAATAATAAAAAATTAACTTTATTAATGTTACCTTAAAAAATTTTTAATTCAGTAGTCATAAAAACCTTTTATAATTGAGAAGTTATTTGTTTAATTTCATTCTTTATTGATTTTAGTGTCATACCGGTCCGATTTATTGCTATTAATCCAATTATCCATAATGGGATCGTCAAAATAATAAACACAACAATAGAAAAACTTGTAGCCATTGACTTATCAATTCCAAAGATAGTAAGACCTACTACACAAAAAAATTGATAAGTTCCCACATTAGAAGGAGCGTTTGGAATAGCAGTTCCAAGGTGAATTATTAAAAATACTACAGCCCCTGCTAAAAACGATAACTTTAAACCATAAGCCAATATAACAAACCAGAACGCCAGAGCCTGAAAAAAAAGAACTACAAATGAAACAAGCAAGGATAAATAAAAATATTTCGATAATCCAGTTTTTTGTATCCCTTTTGTTAGATTTTCGGTCAATCTTAACAGAAAATGCAAAGGTTTTTTCAGTTTAGGATTTACTACATCTTCTTTAATAGAAGTTGTTTTTTTCCTATAAAAAACAACATAAATAAAAACTATTGTTGAGATTAAAACTATAACCCCAAGTATACGAGAACCTTCAAGTAAATCTTTAGGAAATTGAAAAAAGATTGTTGTTATACCTATTGCCATTGCGAACCATATCCCATCAAACAAGCGCTCGATTGCCATAGAAGGAATTATAGAAACAAAATCAATTGAAATACATCTTGACGTAAGATATGCTCTGACTAATTCACCAAATCGCATAGGAAGAATTTCATTTGTAAAAAGGCCAGCATATATAAATTGGGTTGTCCTAATCCATGAAATCCTCCCGAATGGATAAAGCAGTAATTTCCACCTTATCCCCTGGCAAATATAACTTAAAATGTCAAAAACAACCGCTAGAATAATCCACCACCAGTTTATATTGGAAATATAATGAAAAAGGTTACCAATATGAATATCATAAAATACCCAAATAAGACAGGCACCAGCAAATAAATACTGTAATATGACCTTAATAATTCTGATAAAAACTTTTTTATTTGTGTCTTTGGGAATTAAATTTAATGATGTTTCTGTTTGGTTCATTAAAGAACTTTTTTAAAATAATTTTTTAATTTACGATTGTCAAAAATAAGAAAATTGAGCAACAGTAGTAAAAAAAATTTGAAATTCCAATATTAAAAATAAAATTTAAATATTTTAGTCATTACTTAATCTCGCTTAATATTTTAAGAGTTATTCCCAATCTCGGCAAGTCGAAAGTATTCCGATATATCAAAAAACTTGGTTCCCAAAATGATGCAAATTTTGCTTTATATTGCTTTAGTCCAGAATAACTGAAAATGAAGTTTAAATGTGTAAAAAATGAATGGATTGCCTTTTCTTCTAATGAGGCTTCTTCTTTTTCTTGAAAACCCGACATTGGTGCCATCCCAAGATTAAATCGCTGGTATCCTTTTTCTTTGCAAAAAATAAAAAGTTTTACAAACAAATAATCCATAATTCCTGCAGATGAATCAATGCGTCTTCTCATAAGGTCAATAGTAGATTCTCCTTTTCTATATGAAGGTATAATATTGACGAATGCCTCCATTTTATTTTCCTTATTAATAACAGAAAAGACAGGTGTTGATTTAATATAATTGGGTTCAAACATACCGAGTGTAAATCCTCGTTCCCTCCGACCCGGAATTTTAAGCCATTCATCCGAAACTTCCTTAATATGCTTAACAATTTCATTTTCTATCGGGGGTTCATAGTATTTAATCTGAAATCCAGATTCATCAAACTTATTAATAATGTGTCTAAGGCTTTTTCCTGATTTCCCTTCCAATGTATAGTGTTCTAAATCTACTATTGCCTCATCCCCAATCTTTAGTTTTTTCAATCCTAAATTTTTATAAATTGGCAAATAGTTTGAAATTGTTTGATGAAATCCAAATCCCCAGTCATTTTCTTCACAAAATTCAATAAAATTATTGATTGTTAG
>CAZBIT010000203.1:0-5133 GCA_964491835.1 uncultured bacterium | reverse complement strand
TTTTAATGAAGAATTCTCTCTTAAAAAAAGAGGGTTTTCTTTATATTCTTTTATGTTTCAGATATTTTATTTTCATTTAAAATCATCTTTCTTACGAATTACTAATTTCCTACTGCAACGATTTCTTTATTCCTTAACTAAAATAGCTATACTTCAATGAAAAATATAGCTCTCTGTTGGTGTTGTCACCAACAGAGAAAGCAAGTATGTTGGTTACAAGATCAACACACATCAAACAAAATTGCTATAATTTTTAATTTGGGAGAAAAAAATGAAGCATAATTTTAAAACATACATCCTCTTATGTCTTATATTTCTATTTTCTTTCAATTGGACTTATGCCAAAGATAATAATGACATCATAATCAATCCAAAATTATTTGAAGACCGATGGAGCGCTTATTGGATTTGTTATCCTGAATCCCCATATCAAGATTATGGAGTTTATAATTTTCGTAAAACTTTCAATATTGAAAAAATACCCGATAAATTTATTATTCACATAAGCGCTGACAATAGATATATACTTTTTTGCAATGGAAAACAGGTCTGTGAAGGACCCTCAAGAGATGACCTTAATAACTGGCGGTTTGAAACTGTTGATTTATCAACATATTTAAAAAGTGGAAACAATATACTTGCCGTGGTCGTTTGGAATTTTGGAATACTTAAACCTATATGGCAATTTTCATACAGAACAGGACTTATCGTTCAAGGCAATTCAAAAATAGAAGAAATCATAAATACAAACGAAAGTTGGAAATGTTTTCATAATATATCATATAAAGGAATTTCTGTTGACACTAATGAAGTCCCTTTTTATTGTGTCGTTGGACCGGGAGACCTCGTTAATGGAAACGATTACCCCTGGGGATGGGAAACACTGTCTTTTAATGATTCTTTATGGAAAAAATCTCTTATCATAAGCTCCGGCTCCGCAAGAAATGCAATTCATTTTAGAGCACGCTGGATGCTTGTTCCAAGGCAAATTCCACTTCTTGAAAAAAAAGAAGAACGTATGGAACGAATAGCACTACAAGAAGGAATTTCCGTTTCTACAGAATTCATTAAAGGAAATAAACCATTTACAATTCCTGCAAACAAAAAGGTAAAAATATTATTTGATAGAGGGCACCTCACAACTGCATATCCCGAAATAATCGTTGAAGGTGGTAAAAATTCTGAAATAAAAATGAAATATGCTGAAGGTCTATGGTTAAATCGTGAAGAGAAAGGAAATCGAAACGTTGTCGAAGGAAAGCAGATGAAGGGATATTATGATATTTTTATTACAGATGGAGGTTTAAATAGAATGTTTAAACCATTATACTGGCGAACTTTCAGATATATTGAAATAGAAATAAAAACCAAAGATTCACCTCTCATTATTAAAGATTTTAAATCCACGTTCACTGCATACCCATTCCAGGAAAAGGCATCTTTCGACAGCGATGTAACAGAATTAAAGAAAATCTGGGAAATTTGCTGGAGGACTCAAAGATTATGTGCCAATGAGACATACTTTGACTGCCCATACTATGAACAACTCCAATACGTTGGAGACACACGCATCCAGGCATTAATTTCACTTTATGTTTCGGGAGACGATAGACTAATCCGAAATGCTTTAGAACTTTGGGACCATTCAAGGATATCCGATGGATTAACGACCAGTAGATACCCAACTTTTGCACAAAATCAGTTTATACCCACTTATTCTCTCGAGTGGGTTGGTATGATATATGATTTCTTATGGTATCGAGACGATTCTGAATATATAAAAAGATTTTTACCGGGTATTTACTCTGTATTAAACTGGTTTGAACAATATTTGAATAAAAACTATGTTCTTGGCAAAACGCAATGGTGGAATTTTATCGACTGGGCACCGCAATTTAATGATGGTGTCCCCCCACAAATGAATAATGGAGAATCATCAATTCTATCTCTTACATTTGCAAAAGCACTTCGTGAAGCTTCTTATATAGAAGGACATTTTGGACATTATAATAACAAAGAAAAGTATCGTTTATTATCGGATAATATTATATCCGGTGTTTATAAAGAATGTTGGGATTTCAATAAAGGAATGCTTGCAGATACTCCTGAAAAATCAAGTTTCAGTCAACACGCAAATATCCTTGCTATTTTACTTGATATGATACCCGAAGAAAAACAAAAAGAGTTAATGGATAAGATTATCTCAGATAAATCTCTTACGCAATGTACATATTACTACCAATTTTATTTACATCGAGCATTAAAAAAGACAGGTTTAGGTGATAAATATCTTGATTTTATTAAACCGTGGTATGAAATGCTCTTGATGGGACTGACTACTTGTCCAGAAAATCCCGAACCGGTTAGGTCTGATTGCCACGCTTGGAGTGCTCATCCAAACTTTAATTTTTTATCTATTATCTGCGGAATTGACCCAGCATCTCCTGGATTTAAAGAAATTGAAATATCACCAAATCTCGGACCACTCGAATGGGTCAAAGGAATAATGCCACATCCTAATGGATTAATTGAAGTAGAATTTGCAAAATTAAAACCTGAAGGTTTAAAAGCGGTTATTACCTTACCTGATGACTTAACAGGATGGTTTTTATGGAAAGATAAAAAAGTAAAATTACAAGAGGGAAAACAGATTATAACTTATTGAGAATAATTTTACAACTTTCAGGTAATTATAAAAATTTTTGTATCCAATCTTGGTAATTATAAATTTAATCTAATCAAAGAACCAAAAATGAAAGAAAAAAATGAAAAATAACATATCATATATGTTCAAAAAAATCCCAAAATTTATAATTTTTTTATCATTGATTTCCTTAGTTGGTCTTGTGCTTTCAGCACAGAGGGGATTTCAAGGAAATCCTGACCGTGCGACAGTATGGCCCAAAGCAATAGATGATGTTCTATACAATCCTGGAATGGGATTTACTACTATGGGAGCTTTTAATGGGGATATCGAAGGTTATCCAAAGTCAACAATATCATATTGGAGGTGGTATTGGGAAACTATTGAACCTGAGAATGGGGTATATCGATGGGACATAATAGACGAAACCATTAAAAAAGCCAAATCTCGAGGTCAGCGTGTCGCCCTAGGCATTATGCCTGCAAATGGAAGATTAGGAGCACCAAAATGGTATAAAGATTTAGGAGCCAAAGCTTTTGAATATATTGCAGAAGAAAATGTTAAAACCGGCGTTAAAAGTTGGATGCCTGATCATAATGACCCATTATACTTGAAATACATGGGGCGTCTTGTTGAAGAGTTCGCTAAACGTTATGATGGCAATCCCGATATAGACCACATTGATATGCGTTCACTTGGTCATTGGGGTGAATGGCACTTTTCATTTATTAAACCAACACCAATCGTGAAACCTGAAATTCGCAAGGCACTTGTGGATATTTATATAAATAATTTTAAGAAAACTCCTATATTAATGCTTATAGGAGGAAAAGAAGAATTGACTTATGCGATTAATAAAGGAACTGGCTGGCGGGCAGATTGTCTGGGAGACCTTGGATTCTGGGGGTCTAATTGGAATCATATGAAGGACTACTATCAGCAAGCACTTGATTCAGCAAATGCAAATGATGCTTGGAAACACGCACCTGTGGCTTTTGAATCATGTGGTGTAATGCAGAATTGGGCAGATAAAGGTTATGATATAGATTTTATTTTCGATGAAGCCCTCCGATGGCATTGTTCAATATTCAATAATAAATCATCAGCGGTCTCTCCGAGATGGTGGAGTGCAGTTGAAAAATTTCTTAAAAAGATGGGCTATCGTTTTGCTATACAATATATTACACACCCTTTAAAAGTTAAATTCGGTGGCACTTTAAAAATCGAATCAGTATGGGAAAATCAAGGTGTGGCTCCGCCTTATAGAAATTATATTATCGCTTTTAAACTGCAACCCCTTAATCGAAGAGGCGGTAGTCAGCAAATTGAAGACCCAAACTATAATGTTGATGTTCGAAAATGGCTTCCCGGAAAACATAATCTCACACTCGACTTAACAATTCCCACCACAATAAAACCTAACAGGTATCTTTTTTCTGTTGCCGTTCTTGACCCGGATACAAAAGAACCTTCTGTTAGTCTTGCCATTGAAGGACGAGATGGTCTTGGATGGTATAGTTTATCAGAAGTTGAAATAACTGAATAAATCAAAATGATACCTACTGAAAAACTACTTAAAATATAATTCTGCAAAATCTATGTTATATCAAACATAGATAAATAAGAATTTAAGAATTATAAACCAATTTTGACTTTTTTCTTAAAAACAAGAAAGTCCCGAAACATCGGGACTCTTTGTTTAAATTTATATATCAAAAAACTATGCTAATATCGAATGTGCCCGCATCATTCTTTGTCTGACATTCAACTTATTTAAACATTCAACAACACATTCCTCACAATCTATACATTTTGATGCATTTTCACTTATTGAAAGTGTCTTATAAGAATCCTTTCCAAGTTCCAATTCGCCATATCCATCAGCATACATTAAAAATCTCATAATATCAGGTATATTCACATTTTCAGGGCATCTTTCCAGACATTCTCCACAAGTTCTACAATATAACCTATCGGTTATTCTTGCGTATTTATCGAGAATTTTTCTATCGTTCCATGTCATTTTTGCACCCATCGTATCAAAGTTTTCTTGTAATTGTTGAAACGATGTAATACTTGGAATTGTCGTTGTAATATTTTTATCATTCATAACCCATTTAAGTGCGGATTGAAATGGATTCAAATTTCCCATACTTTGACCAACGTTTCCTTTACCTCCTCCCATTGGCTTCATTGCAACAACTGCCAATCCCGCCTTATTTGCTCTTTCTATGGCTTTTTTCAAGTCATCGCCACTTCTAAAATTATACCTTACAGTTACAAGGTCGTAAATCTTCGCATCTATCATAGCATTAATAACCTCTGCTTCATTTGAATGGACACTTGCACCAATGTATCTCGTTTTTCCTTCTTTTTTTAATTTTTCAAGTGAAGACATTACATTTTCACTTAACACTTCTTCTCTACCAAGACCGTGCCCAAGGAGACCATCCCACTAATCGGTATCTAATTCCTTGAAACTTTCCTCC
>CAZBIT010000202.1:0-5134 GCA_964491835.1 uncultured bacterium | reverse complement strand
AAAAAAAGCAATGAAAATAGAAGCGAACGCATTCAGTAAATTCGCAATCGAAAAAATCTCCAAAGCAGGAGGAAAAGCGATAGTAGTATGATTGATAGTTTACAAAATTCATTTAAAATACCAGAATTAAGAAGAAGAATTATATTTACTCTTTTAATTCTCGTGGTTTACAGGATTGGTGGACATGTGCCCTGTCCGGGAATTAACGCTAAAGCGCTTGGAGAATTTTTAACCGATTTCGCTGCCTCTAATACGCTATTTGGACTTTATGATATGTTTGTTGGTGGTGCACTTGGTAAGGCAACTGTTTTTGCTCTTGGAATAATGCCTTATATAAGTGCATCCATTATAATTCAATTACTTGGTGCGGTTGTTCCATTTTTCCAGAGATTGCAAAAAGAGGGAGAAGAAGGTAGAAAAAAGATTATCCAATATACAAGATATGGAACGGTCCTGATTTCGGCACTTCAATCTTGGGGAGCAAGTGTTGCTCTTCAAAACATTCCTCCTACAAGGTCTGGTGAATTAGTCGTTCCTGTGCCAGGATTAGGTTTTCAGATGCTTACAATTATTACACTTACCTGTGGAACCATTTTTATTATGTGGCTTGGAGAACAAATTACTGAAAGAGGCATTGGAAATGGAATTTCGCTCATTATAATGGCGGGAATTATTGCTCGTTATCCCAATGGTGTTCTTTCAGAATTAAGACAATTAATAGATGGAAATAGGTCAGTTTTAACAGAATTGTTTTTAGTTGTCTTGATGTTTGTTACTATTGCAGCTGTTGTTGTTTTAACTCAAGGAACGAGAAAAATCCCAGTGCAATATGCTAAAAGGGTGATTGGTAGGAAAGTATATGGTGGACAATCTACTCATATCCCAATGAGAGTAAATACCGCTGGCGTTATGCCAATAATATTTGCTCAATCGATAATGTTCGTTCCTTCTACTGTCACGACATTTTTTATAAAAAGTGATTTTATGCAGTATCTGGCAAGCAAATTTTCTTTCCAATCACCCATATATTGGTTTTTTGAATTTACCTTGATTATATTTTTTACATATTTTTATACTGCAATTGCTTTTAATCCGGTTGACGTAGCGGATAATATGAAAAAGTATGGTGGTTTTATACCAGGAGTTAGACCCGGGAAAAGGACGTCTGAATTTATTGATAATATTTTGACAAAAATTACTCTTCCTGGTTCAATTGCTTTGGGTGCTATTGCGATTTTCCCTTATTTCATAGTTAAGTTAACAAATGTAGATTATAATTTTGCATCATTTTATGGTGGCACAAGTTTATTGATTATAGTCGGAGTGGCTTTGGATACGTTACAACAAATCGAATCACATCTTTTAATGAGGCATTATGATGGATTTCTTAAAACTGGTAAAGTAAGAGGGAGGAGATTCGTATGAGAATTGTTTTGTTAGGAGCCCCTGGTGTTGGTAAAGGCGTTCAAGGAAATTTACTTAAGGAAAAATATAAAATTCCAAGAATCTCTACAGGTGATATTTTAAGAGAAGCAATTGTTCAAAAAACTCGGGAAGGAAAAGAAGCAGAAGCATATCTTCGTTCAGGTAAACTCGTTCCTGATTCTTTAATAAATAGTATCGTAGAAAAAAGATTGCAAAACAATGACTGTAAAAATGGATTTATATTTGATGGTTATCCTCGAACTATTCCTCAGGCAGAGTTTTTAAGTGTTATTCTTTTAAAAAATGGGAAAAATCTCTATAAAGTAATTAGTATAGAAGTTAGTGAAGATGTAATAATCAAACGTCTTTCAAATAGAAGAATATGTTTATCCTGTGGCGAAGTGTATAATATGTTGACGGACCCTCCTCCTGAGGATGGAAAATGTAGAGTTTGTAAGGGGCAAGTTGTTTTAAGGGATGATGATAAACCGGAGACAATTAAAAAGAGGCTCGAGGTTTATAACAAAGAAACCCAGCCATTAAAAGGGTATTACGTTAAGAACGGCATTTTTGCTGAAGTTGATGGGGACAATAATGTAAGAGATATACACGATAAGATTATTACATTATTAGAATGAATTGATGATTATTAAAAAATCTGAACGCGAAATAGAACTCATTAGAGAATGTGGTAAGATAAGCACAAAGTTATTTGAAATATTGAAAGGAGTAATAGAGCCGGGAATTACAACTGAACAAATAGATACGTTTATATGTGATTTCTTAAGGTCTTATAATGCTACTCCTGCATTTAAAGGGTATCGGGGATTTCCTGCAAATAGTTGTATATCAATTGATGATGAAGTCGTGCACGGAATACCAAGTAAAAGGGTTATTCAGGATGGTCAGTTAGTTAGTGTGGATATTGGTGTATGTAAAAATGGTTATATTTCTGATTCGGCGAAAACTTATCCTGTGGGAAATGTTTCCTTTGATAAATTGAAATTGTTAGAAGTTACTGAAAAATCTTTATACGCTGGTATTGAAAAGGCAAGAGCGAAGAATAGAGTTTCGGATATTTCCAATGCCATTCAAGTTGTTGTTGAGTGTGCAGGTTTCAGTGTTGTTAGAGAACTTGCTGGTCACGGTGTTGGTATTAATATTCATGAAGAACCTGACGTTCCTAATTTTGGCGTTCCAAATACAGGTAGAAGATTATCCAAAGGTATGGTGCTTGCAATAGAACCGATGGTAAATATGGGAAGTTATGAAGTAAGGACTTCTGATAATGGCTGGACCGTTTTGACCGTTGATGGAAAACCCTCTGCTCACTTTGAGCACACGGTTGCAATAACTGAGGGTGAACCAGATATATTAACAATTTAGAGGTAAGTTTGGCTAAAGAAGAACCAATAAGGGTTGATGGAATAGTTAAAGAAACATTACCCAATGCGTCGTTTCGTGTTCAATTGGAGAACGGTCATATAGTTCTGGCTCACATTTCTGGTAAAATGCGTATGAATTTTATAAAAATATTACCAGGTGATAAGGTTACAGTTGAACTATCATCTTATGACCTGACAAAAGGTAGAATTATTTATAGGTATAAGTAAAAATTAAATCGAATATGATTATAAAATAGTTGTGAGTTTTAGCAATGAAAGTAAGAGCATCAGTAAAAAAGATTTGTGCAAGTTGTAAAATAATTCGAAGAAAAGGGGTAGTAAGAGTAATCTGCAAAAATAAAAAACATAAGCAGAGACAAGGATAAGTTTTTATTTATTATTTAAAAATTTTTTGGTTTTTATTTTTTAAAAGATTATAAATAAAAGGGAGGTTTTTTTGGCACGCATAGCTGGTGTTGATATTCCAAGAAATAAAAGGGTTTTTATAGCTCTAACATATATTTATGGAATAGGAAAAACTTCGTCAGGGAAAATACTTCAAAAATGTAATGTTAGTCCAGATAAGAGAGTTCATCAACTTACTGATGATGAAGTTAGAAGGATAAGTTCAATTATTTCATCTGAATATAAAGTGGAAGGAATGCTTCGTGCAGAAGTTTCGATGAATATAAAAAGATTAATAGATATTGGTTGTTACAGAGGTTTAAGGCATAGAAGAGGACTGCCAGTTCGTGGTCAAAGAACAAAAACGAATGCACGGACAAGGAAAGGTAGAAGAAAAACCATAGGAGCAAAGAGGAAAAAATAAATTAGCAATTATATATAGGAGAACGACAATTGGCAAAAGCGAAGAAAAAGAAAACAAAAAAGAAGGAAAAAGTTGATGCTCATGGTGTCGCACATATAAAATCTACTTTTAATAATACGATAGTAACGTTGACGGATAATTTTGGAAATGTTATATCTTGGGCGTCCGCTGGAAGAATGGGTTTTAAAGGTTCTCGTAAAAATACGCCGTTTGCTGCACAATTAGCAGCTCAATCTGCTGCAAAAGAAGCTATTGAACTTGGATTACAAAGAGTAGATGTTTTTATAAAAGGACCCGGTGCTGGAAGAGAATCAGCAATTCGTGCTTTACAAGCAGCGGGATTGGAAATCGCATCAATTAAGGACGTAACTCCAATTCCCCATGACGGTTGTCGTCCACCAAAAAGAAGAAGAGTATAGGAGAGTATTATGGCAAGATATGTCGAACCCAACTGTAAATTATGTAGAAAAGAAAGCGAAAAGCTGTTCTTGAAGGGAATCAGGTGTGTGAGTAGTAAATGTTCTTTTGAGAGGAGAGGTTATGCACCGGGACAACACGGTAAAAATCGAAGATTCAAGATTTCTGAATATGGGATTCAATTAAGGGAAAAGCAAAAAACTAAAGAAATTTATGGCATTTACGATAATCAATTCAAAAATATTTTCAGAAATGCCGAGAAAGCTAAAGGTATCACTGGAGAAAATCTTTTAAAATTGCTTGAAAGAAGATTTGATAATGTGGTATATCGCCTTGGGTTTGCTTCATCAAGAAAATCCGCTCGACAGTTAATAAGACATAGGCACTTTTTAATTAATGGGAAAATTGTTGATGTCCCTTCTTTTCTTTTAAACAAAGGGAATGTTATTGTGGTTAGAGAAAAAAGTAAGAAAATGGAATTGATTCACGATTCTATGAAAAGAATTAAAGATACAGGGAAATATCATTGGCTTTCACTTGATAAAGCAAATATGAGTGGTCAATTTCTTGAAATTCCAGAAAGAGCAGATATTCCAGTAAATATTAAAGAAAAACTTATTGTGGAGTTATTCTCTAAATAGTATTTATAAAATATAAATTTTTATATTTATAAATTAATGTTTGTACCAATAAGATAAAAGGCGGTTTATATGAATTCTTTAAATTTACAAATGCCAGAAAGCATAGAACTCGATGAATCAACCTATTCAAGTAATTATGGTAGATTTATTGTTCAACCACTTGAACGTGGATTCGGAGCTACAATAGGGAATACTTTTAGAAGAGTTTTATTGTCGTCATTACCAGGTGCCGCTATTACATCAATGAGAATTGAAAATGTTCTTCATGAATTTTCAAATATTCCGGGTGTTCATGAGGATGTTTCTGAAATAATTTTGAATTTAAAGCAAGTTAGATTTAAATTGATTAATAAAAGACCAGATAAAGTGTATTTACGTTTTAAAGGTGCCAGTGTATTTAAAGCAGTGGACATTGCAAAAAATACCAATGATTTTGA
>CAZBIT010000201.1:0-5170 GCA_964491835.1 uncultured bacterium | reverse complement strand
ACACCAACATACATAAAACTTCATAAAGATGGGGTTCTTAAAGAACGGATAGAAGAACTAAACGAAATTCTTAAAAATTGTATTATCTGTCCGCACGAATGCAAGATTGACAGAACCGCAGGACATAAGGGGATATGTGGTGCGGGATGGAAACTTGAAATATCGAGTGCTTTTGCTCATTTTGGAGAGGAAAGAGTATTAGTTGGAAGATACGGTTCCGGCACAATATTTTTCACCCATTGTAATCTAAAATGCGTTTTTTGTCAAAATTACGACATAAGTTATCTTGGAGAAGGAAGAGAAATTATAAAAGAAGATTTGGTAAATATTATGATTTATTTGCAATCATCGGGATGTCATAATATAAACTTTGTTACTCCTACGCACTACGTTCCACAGATTGTCTCAGCACTGCCAAATGCGATTGAAAAAGGACTAAAAATCCCACTTGTCTATAACTGTGGAGGTTACGAGTCCGTTAATACATTAAAACTACTTGATGGAATTATTGATATTTATATGCCGGATGCAAAATTTGCTTCATCTGAAATTGCAGTTAAATATACGAAAGCAAAAAATTATGCGGAAGTTATTAAAGAAGCTTTGAAAGAAATGTATAGACAGGTTGGGGATTTGGTAATAAATAATTATGGAATTGCCGAAAGGGGATTACTAATAAGACATCTTGTAATGCCTTTTAACTTAGCAGGAACAAAACAAATTATGGAATTTTTGGCTAATGAAATCTCTATTAACTCTTTTGTAAACATTATGGCTCAATACCATCCCCGCAATTTCGCTTACAAATATGATGAATTAAATAGAAGAATCACTAACTCTGAGTTTTTATATGCTTTAAAAGTGGCGGAAGATGCAGGCATTAAAAGGGCGGATTCTCATTAATATATCTAATTTTACTTACTATTTTCCTCTTTCATAATATATTTTATATAATTTCCCAAACTCCTGACAACAATTTTTTCCCCTTCGCATAATATGTCGTTTTTAGGATTATATATTACGTCCTCTCTTTTAACAACGGGTGACCTATAAGGCATTATGTTTTTTATAATTGGTTTTCTGGGAACTCTGTAAACTTTTTCTTTTGGGTTAATGGTTTTATTACTTGATTCTTCTTCTGAATCATCGCCATTCATCATATTATTGAGAAGTTCGTCTATATCTTTTTGTTCAAGTCCTGCCATTTTTCAAACCAAATTTTAAAATTGTGAAAAATATTAGGTTTGTAATAATAATCGGTAAATTATGAATAGACCTTTAAGAAAATCAAAGATTGGATAAAAGGCAGGATTTTCCTTTCAAAACATTAATAACTATTTCTTCAAATTTCCGTGACTCTTTTATCTCAACATTTATGTCAAGATAATAAAATGGGTATGGTTTCCAAATAAAACTATTAATCTTTACTGCGTCTTTACCAGTAGTGATAATTACATCTACTTGAGATTTTATAAATAAAGATATTATCTTTTTTATATCTTTCTTTTTATAATAATAATGGTCGGAAAATTTGACATAATCGATTATTTCAATACCATTTTTCAATATTGTTTCAATAAAATGCTTATGGTTTGCAATCCCAGAAAATGCAATAGATTTCAGAGAAGAAAATTGTTCAGGTGTGATTAATTTATCTCCATCAAAACTTTTTAAACCCAAAACACTATAATTCATAAAAAAAATTGGAGCGCTTGAATAATCCCTTACATTATGTATTATCTCTTCTGAAGAATTGTCTATCTTTGTTATGATTATAACATCCGCTTTTTTTATACTCTTTATTGGTTCTCTCAGAGACCCAGAAGGGAAAAGTTTCCCATTATCAAAAGGCATATCCCCATTTAAAAGAAGAATGTTTAGGTCTCTTCTAAGTTTAATATGCTGAAACCCATCGTCAAGAATATAAACATCTGGCTTAAAATTTTTCTCTCCTAAAATCGCACTATTATACCTATTTTTACCTATAATAACCGGTACATCTTCTAACTTTTTTGCCATCAGCAGTGGTTCGTCTCCAATTTTGGCATTATTATAAAGTAGATTTTTATCATTAATAATAATTTTTTTATTCCTACTTCTCCCTTTATATCCCCTTGTCAATATAGCAGATTTATACCCATTTTTTTTAAAATATTCAGCGAGCCAAATCGTTAATGGCGTTTTTCCTGTGCCACCTAACGTCAAATTCCCCACACTAATTACCGGTCTCGAAAGTGAACGAGTTTTAAATATGTTTTTTTTATACAAATACTCCCTTACAACCAAAATTAAACCATATATATATGAGAATGGAAGCAAAATCGTTAGAATAAATTTTGTATAAATTTTCCTCTCACCTATTTTATTTAATTTTTCTTTTGTAAAGTATTTTTCAATTTCTCTATCTTGATATAAAATTTTTTTCTCAATTTTCATTGAAACCTTTTCTAAATCTTCTTTTCCCAAATCATCTTTAACATATATCGGTTTATCATAAGAGATTAAACATTTCGTAAAAGGCAAAACGATAACAAATCTATCCCAGCTTTTAAGAATCTTTTTATTTCTTGCAGAGACAGAAATTGGTATAATAGGACATCCCGATTTTTGGGCTAATGATATTGCCCCAATTTTTAATTTTCTGTAAGGACCTTTTGGACCATCGGGAGTGATGGCAACGATATTATTTTTCTTTAATAAATTCACCATTTCCAATAATACCTTCTTTCCACCTTTTGAACTTGATCCTCTTATAAGGTTACATCCAAGTCCCTTCAAAATCCTTGCAATAATCTCACCATCTTTATGCTGACTGACAAGAACATAAATACCTCTATCCGTATAATACATCATTGGTATCATCAACCCACCATGCCAGAAAATTAGAATACACCCTTCCCCCTTTATAATTATTTCACCAAGATAGTCGGGACTGATTAATTCAAACCTTATAGTAAATTTTAAAATTCTCACCAAAAAACCGAATACATATTTAGCAAGAAAAAGTAAAATTTTATCTTTCATATAGCACTTTTTATTAATTAATCAGTTTTAGAGCAAGTTCTGCTGCCCGTTTTGAAGCACCCGAACTCCCAAGCATTGTTTTAACCCTTCCCAAATTCTCACGCATTTTTTCCATAATTTCGGGATTTTTAATGACTTTTTCAATTTCCTTTGCAATTTCTTCTCCAAGTAATTTCTTTTGTATAATTTCCGGGACAATCTTTTCTTTTGCAAGTATGTTTGCAAGACCAATATAAGGAATCTTAACAAACAATTTCGCAAAAAGAAAAGTTATTGGAGAAACTTTATATACAATAATCATTGGTGTCTCAAGAATGGTCGCCTCAAGGGTGGCAGTTCCGGATGCTACAATCAATAAATCCGAATACTTCATTATAGGATAGTTGAATTTTTCAACCGATTTTACTGGAAAATTCCCTTCTATTATTTCATCATAAACGCTCTTTTCAATAGAAGGAGATACACTTATAATTCCCTGCACGTTCTCCATTTTTTCCGTAATTATTTTCATTGCTTTAAGCATTTCTGGCAAGAGGTTTCTTATTTCTTGAATCCTACTACCCGGTAAAAGACCAATTGTAATTTTATTTCTGGATAATTGATTTTTTGTAAAAAATTCTTCTTTTGTTAAATCAGTTTTTACAATATCAAGAAGAGGATTACCGACAAACTCAACGTCAATTCCAGCATTTTGATAAATTTCTTCCTCAAAAGGAAGAATAACAGCCATTTTATCTGTAAACTCTGCAATCTTTTTAATTCTATTTTTACCCCATGCCCATACTTGTGGAGAAATATAATAAAAAATCCTTTTTTTTAACTTTTTCAGTCGTTTTCCTATTCTAATATTTAAACCTGGATAATCAATCAGAATTATAAGGTCAGGATTTCTTTCCTTGGCTATCGATACTATCCTGTTAATCACATTAAAAACAAAAGGTAAATGTTTCATTATTTCTGTTAATCCAATCAAAGACATTTGATTTATATGATAAAATAGTTCAGCACCTTCTTCCTTCATTCTATCTCCACCTATTCCAAAAAAATGCAGGTTTGGAACTGAATTCTTCATTTCCCGAATTAAATTTGCTCCATGTATGTCACCAGAAACTTCACCAGCAATTATCAATATCGATTTATTACTCATATCATTTAAACATTTCGGAATATGAATTTTTTATTAAATCTTCCCTCTTTATCCCAATTTTCTCAATCAAAAAACGTAAACTTATTTTACTCTCTCTATCCATTTCATTTTCTGATAGAACCGCCTCCAACTCGATGAAATTGCCCAATCCCTTAACCCTATCGAGATGTATTCTAACGTTTTTATACTTAAAAACCTTGCGTATTTTCTCAACAATAACTTTTTCTCCCAACGCAATTTCTAAAAATTTTTTTAATTCTTTTGACTCTGATAAATGATAAATATAATATTCACTTAATTTTGGCTCTGACTTTTTCCTTCTTTTATACCATATAAGAAAATCCCCACAATCATTTGTTTCACGAATTTTTAAATTCCCTTTTGGAACATTATAATAAATATCTCTTTGAAAACCGTCGCTTAAAAATTCAACATTAACAGAGCGTAAAATTTCTTCCACTTTTTTAATATCTTTGCAATATGCCTTAATTTCGAGATTTTTCATAATTAATATTGGTAATTCACAAAATAATTTTAAAAACTATAAAAAATTCATTCTATCGTTATGGAAGCATTAATTCTATATCCAAACTTTCTTACATTTTCAATAAGGAAATGTGGGTCAACTTTATCTTTCATTTTTTGAATAATTTTTTTTCTTATATAAGCGATTCTCCCTTTTATTATGTTTTTATCAATATAAAACCCGAATTCATTAAGTTTTTTTGATAGTGTATCTATATTGATGGGTTTATCGACTCGTGCATTGACCGCAATCAAATAAAATACAAGTCCCGAGATTGGTCCTAAATTTATCACAACATTCTCAATTTCTATAATGTCTTTATTATCTCTATATATCTTAACCTTCGGAAATTTTTTCTCTTCTTTGTAAAAAGTAGAACCAACTAATTCATCTTCAACTTCGACTTCACGCAAATCAGGTCTCATTATATATCTCTCCTCGAATGCACTTCTTTTTTCTATTTTTTTAAGAGC
>CAZBIT010000200.1:0-5206 GCA_964491835.1 uncultured bacterium | reverse complement strand
ATTTATTGCTGGAGTAATAAGTTTCTTGCTACCAAAATATTATCAAGCGGAAACGGTTATAATGCCCCCAGAAAGGGATGAAGGATTATTAGGAATAACTTCGTTAATCTCAGGATTGGAAGGATTGGAACAACTGCCTGTTGCTGGGTTTGGTTTTTCTCAAACTTCGGAAAAAACGAAAAGAATTATGGCTATATTAGAAAGCAGAACTATAATGGAAAAGGTCATAGAGAAATTTGACCTTATAAATTATTATAAACAAAAAAATGTCACGGACACCATAAAAAAACTGCGTAAAAATACAACTTTAAAAATTAAAGAATCAGATGCAATAAGTATTTCAGTTATTGATAAATCACCAAAAAAAGCAAGCGATATGGCGAATTATTTTATTAATGAACTTGAGAAAATGAACGTTGAATTGAACGTTGAAAAGGCAAGAAATAACAGGATATTTATTGAAGAACGATATAACCGGAACAAAGAAGATTTAGCGGGGGCAGAAGAAAAATTTAAAGAATTTCAAAAAGCCCGTAATGTAATAAGCCTTCCAGAACAGACAGAAGCAGCAATAGGAGCTGCTGCCAGTCTAAGTGCTGAGATTTATCGAATTGACATTGAACTTGGAATAAAGGAAAAAACGCTTGGTAAGAACCATTCTGAAATATTGGCATTAAAATCCGAATTGGACCAATACAGAAAGAAGTTACGGAATTTATTTGAAAAAAGTGAAAATCCGATAAAATTGGAAAATACTGGAGACGAAAACAAACTTTTTATCCCTTTTTCAAAAACACCTGACGTAGGAATTGAGTATATCAGGGTTAAAAGGGAACTCGAAATTCAAAATTCAATACATCAAATGCTGACAACCCTTTATGAAAAAGCAAAAATCGAAGAAGCAAGAGATACACCTACTATACAAGTACTTGATAGGGCAGTCCCACCTGAAAAAAAATATAAACCTAAAAGGGCAATAATTATTCTATTGAGTGGTTTTTCTTCATTAATTATTTCTTCGCTATTTGTTTTAGGAATCCAGAGATTAAAGTCAAAAAAATGATATAACTTTTACGTAACGGTTTAAGAAGTTAATATCTTTGTTATCCAAATTGGTTAATATCAAAAAAACATATTGTATAGAAGGAATTCCAGTTCCCGCTTTTTTGCTATTATTTTTTTTTATTCTCAATATTACCGCTTGTCTTTTAACTATAAAATTCATTTATTACACTCCTTTAATTGTTATTGGCGCTTTTATCTTATTTTATTCTTTGAATAATATCCTTTTAGGTCTTTCCATTATTATTCTCTTTCATTCAATCATAATAATTCAAACTCCTGAGATATCCTTATCAGAAATAATATTTTCGGTTTACTTTTTATTTCTTTTTTTATCCTGGTTTTATAAAAGAATAATGATACAAAGAGAGCGCGTCGTTGAAGAAAAGGCGGATTACTTTTTACTGTTATTTTTGATACTCGTTTTTTTGTCTTTCATACCTGCTTTGATTAATGGTGTCAATATGTTTTATTGGTTTAGAGAATTAATTCCATTTCTTTCATTCATTCTATTTTTTCTCGTTATTACCGAGGTAAAAAATGAGAAACATATATTGTATATAATTTTATCTATTTTTGCCGTTTCTGCGTCTTTTGCGATAAATAATATATTAACCTATTTAAAATTGTTGGCAGATGTTCGATATTTTTGGGAAATCCTGTCATCTCGTCAAGTAGTGGGAGAAATAAATTTTACATCAAGTTTAATATTGGGATTATGTTTATTGATTTCACCAATTCCCAAAAAATATAAACTGATTATTATTCCTTTTGTATTAATTATGGGTTTATCGCTTGCATTAACTTTTTCAAGGGGATATTGGATTGCATTTATACTTGCAACTTTCATATTGTTCATTATATCAAAAAAGAGAGAAAAAATTTCTTTATTCTTATATGGCGTTATTTTTGCAGTTATTTTATTTCTTTTCGTATCACTTTATTTTGGTGGTTTATCAGGATTTGTAGGAATTTCGTTTCTCAAAAGGTTTCCAAGCATTAATGACATTTTTACCGATATATCTTTTTTAAATAGAATCAGTGAGATGAAAGGTCTTCTTAAGTCAATAAAATATTATTTTGTTTCTGGTGCGGGTTTGGGTGCAAGATTTGATTATTTTGATATAATTTTTTATAGAAACTTCAATACCTGGTATTCACACAATGCATTTTTATATTTACTCTTTAAGTTAGGATTACCCAGTTTAATAAGTTTTTTATGCTTTTACTTTATTGTAATAAAATATGGCTTTTCTCTTATTAAAACTTCAACTAATGTAATTTTAAACAATATTGCAAAAGGAACGGTAGCATTATTAATTTCAATGTTTTTTTTGTCAGTGAGTTCTCCCCAGTTTTTTCAAAAGGATTCTGTTCTTATAATTACTTTGCTAAGTGGATTGGTCAGGAATTTTCATAAAAAATATTGTAAAGTTAAATTGGAGCAAAAAGATTAATTGATGTCGGATAATAAAAGAGTCGGTGAAAATATTTTAAAGAATTCTTTGGTTTTTTTCTTTGGGACAATTTTAGATAAAATCTTTTCGTTTATTGCAATTGTTCTTATTACGAGGTATTTAAGCGAAGAAGAGTTTGGGATATTTAACTATGCAATAATTTATATCAGTTTTTTTGCCACATTTGTAGATTTTGGGACGGAATCAATCCTGATAAGAGAGATTTCTGTAAATCCCAATGGTGCAAGAATACTATTAGGAAACAATATCCTTATGAAAATCTTTTTAACTATTTTAGCAATAGTTTTATCCTATGTAATTACTGTGTTTGCTGATTTAAGTTATAAAAAGGAACTTCTCATTTACATAATGTTTATAAATTTGATATTTTCTCCTAAACTGCCAACTTTGAAAAATTCATTTGAATCGGTATTCAAGGTAAAGTTAAATGTTGGATTTCCTGTTATGATGAATATATTGAGTTCCGTCGTTCTTCTAACAATTATTATTATTGAGATTCAGTATGAATGTTCTTTAGAATTGATAACGCTCGGTTATGTATTGAGCGGGCTTCCGGGATTTATTTTAATTGTGTTAAAATCAAAAGAAATAATAAAGCCAATATTTTCGATGGACTTGAGAATCTGGCGTTATTTTTTAAAAGAGTCATTCCCTCTTGCGTTTTATGGGCTTTTAATAAATCTTTCAAATAGAATAGATGTTTTGATGCTTTCCTGGATGAAAGGAGACGTAGAAGTTGGATATTATTCAGCAGCATTCAGATTGGTTTTGCCTCTCTCTTTTATTCCAGTTTCTTTAATTGTTTCTCTTTTGCCTGTGATGTCGAAACTTTATAGTGAAAAAGATGAAAATCTTAAAAAAATATATCAATTCAGTTTGAATGTTATGTTATTTATTTCCATTCCACTTTCTGTTATAATTTTTTCTACTTCCCAACAGATAATTAATGTAATTTATTCTTCGAGATATTTTCCATCGGAGCCGGGATTGAAGATTCTCGTCGTTTCACAGATTTTTTTATTTTTAAATGTCATTATGACTCATCTTGTCATATCAATCGGTAAACAGTATAAGGGCCTTTATGTGGTTATTGGTATGGTAATTATCAATATTATTTTTAATATTTTTCTTATTCCAAGATATGGACTTGTTGGTGCAAGTATTTCAACCGTTTTTACAGAATTTTTTGCAACTATTTTCTGGATTATTTTTACAAAGAATTATCTTAAAAATTTTCCTTTTTTAACGCTTTTTAAAATTATCCTGATAAATATAATCTGTATAATTTTTATGAAATTTATATTGTATGAATATTTGATTTTAAAGATTTTTGGATTTTTAGTAATTCAAATGTTTTTGTTGATAATGTTTAGAGTGTTTTCAAAAGAAGATATTTCAGAATTTAGAACATCGATTAAACGATAATTATATGAACGTTCTTGTAATTGACAAAAATGCCATAATACCTGTATATCAAAAAAAGTGGGAATTGTTATCGAATTATGAAAATGTGAATCTTACTTTGTTAGTCCCAAACCGTTGGAAGGAAAATTTTAGTGATATATATTTTTATAAAAATAAAACTAAAAAATTGAGTATAATTTCAGGGAAAGTAATATTTCCCGGGTATGAGAATAGAGGTTTTTATTATACATCTTTAATCAAGGCAATAAAAAGAAGTAAACCAGATATTATTCATCTAATGGAAGAACCATATTCTCTATTTTCAATTCAGACAATTATGGTTAAAAATCTTTTCGTTCCAAAAGCAAAAGTCGTTTTTTATACATACGATAATATATCATATAATTATCAATTCCCATATAGACCATCATTTTTATATGAACTCATAGAAAAATTCACTTTCAAGAATTCAGATTATGCGTTATGCGCTAATAAAGAAGCAAAAGAGATATTATTATCGAAAGGATTTAATAAACATATAAAAATTTTATATCCTTGCTTTGATTTTTCCTTTTTTAAACGAATGGAATCTGAAATACTTAAAAATGAATTAGGATTGAAGGGCGTTGTCATTGGTTTTATTGGAAGAATAACAAAAGGAAAAGGACTCGATACACTATTGAGAGCATGTGGAGAACTTCAAGAAGAATTCACACTTATAATTGTTGGTAAAGGTGATTATAAATTTGAGTTAATTAAATTGGCAAAAGAAATGGGAATAATCCAAAAAATAAGATTTATTGATGTGCTAAAATATGAAGAAGTTCCAAAATACTTAAGTTTATTGGATATATTTGTGCTTCCGTCGATAACAACTAAAAAATGGAAAGAACAGTTTGGAAGGGTTATAATTGAAGCAATGGTGTGTGAAGTTGCTGTAATCGGCTCAAATTCTGGTGCAATACCAGAAATCATTGGGAATAATGGTCTGATATTCAGAGAAAATGATTATTTCGATTTAAAGAATAAAATCTTGTTATTGATAAAAGATAAAGAATTGAGGGATAGATTAAAACTTTTAGGTAAAAGATATGTGAAAAATTTTTCTATGGATAATTTTGTGAATGAATTGTATTTAGTTTATAATGGTTTAATCTGTTTCAATCCTTAAACGACAAAAAATGGATTTTCATCTTCACGGAAAACACATTTATTATGAACAAATTATTACTTCTTCCATTAATGATTTGTGTCGCCCTGAT
>CAZBIT010000199.1:0-5223 GCA_964491835.1 uncultured bacterium | reverse complement strand
ATATAGAAGTAGCGCTCAGGGGAGCTAAGCTCGTAATTATGGCTATACCAGCAAAGAGTTAAATAGATTTCATAAGATAATCGAAGAGCATGAAGAATTAATAAGGAGTAAATGGGATGAGTACTTTAACAATTGAAGCTTCAGCCACTAAAGTATGGTTTGACCAATATAATATGTGGGTGAATTTATCAGACGGAAGACAATTATCGGTTCCTTTAGAGTATTTTCCGAGACTTCTTAATGCAAAGCCGTCTCAAAGGGAAAAATATGTATTAAGTGGTAACGGTACGGGAATTCATTGGGATGAAATAGATGAAGATATAAGCGTTCCCGGGTTATTAATGGGGAAGAGGGATTTAACTTATCATAAATCCATCAAGTAAATTTATTATTGCTGTGTGTTGGTCTTTTGACCAACACACCCATTTTTATTTCTCCACGATTACTTTTTAAATTTAACGTAACTTTGGATACATTTTTTCATCGAATACAACCCATCTACTACCATTTTCCATACTTAATCTTACGCCTTCATTAATTGCCGTTCCAATCAATGCTTGATTCGGTAGGGGACGGGTCTTTTCCCAATCCTTTATCATTTCCTGTCTTTTATTTAACGTTTCTTTTTCGCTCATATTTTCAGTCGCTTTAAATATTTCTCTTATATCGTTAAAACCCTGAACTAAACTTTCATATCCATAACCAACAAAATCAATGTCACCTGAATAATTCCAGGAATCAAACGTCTTAAAAAAGTTTGGATTATAATGTTCATACCCACCATCATCAGTAACAATATAGCAATGTCTATCTTTGTGGTCTGCCTTATATTCTCCCTTCGTTCCTGTCAATTGAAAACCCTGATTCGTCAGTGCAGTCGTCGATTGTGGAAGAATCCAGTTTGTTTGAATCCAGCAAACAGAACTATTTTCCCATTCAATAACTGCTTCAACAGCATCATACACGTCCATCCCTTGAGTTGGTAAGAATTTTTTCTGCGCAAATCCTATAAGTCTTTTTGGCTTTAAGCCAGTCACAAAATAATAAATATCTGCATAATGAACCCCAATATATTCAAAAGAAGAACTTTCATGTGCCCATGCCTTGAAATTCTTTAAGGGCATTTCCTTCTTCTCCTCAATCCATCCATGACCATATAATATCTCTCCCAAATCTCCCTTTCCAACTCTATATTTTAAGCCCCTTAGTGCCCTGTCGTGTCTCTTGTGATAATCAGTATAAATGTATAAACTTTTCTTCTGGGCTTTTTCATTTATTTCCCATACTTCCTTTACTTTCAAACATAATGGCTTTTCACATACAATATCTTTACCTTTTTCAAGAGCATACCTCATTACTGGAGTATGAAAATGGTCAGGAGTCGCTACTATGACAAACCCATATTTCCCAAGTAAATCTATAGCTCTTTTAAACTCATCGGGATAAGGTTTGCTTTCGTTTTCTATTTTATCGGGGTCAGGATAAGGGACAAACTCTTCCTTAGGGAAAAACGACCGAACTCGCTTTATTGATATTGCATCAAGACTGCAGATAGAAATCTTCCCAATCCTTCCTTCTCTTCTTTCCTGAAATAGGGTTGGTAAAATGACTTCGATACTTATCATACCTCCCCCAACTAATACTACGTCCAATTTTCCATCCCAATTGTTCATTTTCTTCTCCTATCATATTGGTTTATAATTAAAATTTTTACCACTGGCGAAGTCCCACTTCAGCGGGATTCACCTTCGCACTCATTAAATTTTATTACGGTAATTCCTCTAATATTTCATCAATCACTTCAAGACCTTCATTAATTGCATCTTCTTTAATCACAAGGGGTGGATTTATTTTAATTGTCCCTCCTCCAAATCCAACTGGAGCAAAAAATAATAGTCCTTTCTCAATGCACCTCTCAACCAGATTAAATGCAAGGTCACCATCAGGTTCAATACCTCCCGATTTTACTAATTGGACGCCAGCAACCAATCCTTTACCATGAACAGCACCAATAACATTGTTATATTTCTTTTTCAATTTATCAAGTCCATTAAAAAGGACTTTACCCATATTTTCAGCATTTTCCACAAGTTTTCCTTTTATTATTTTGTCAATACTTGCAATTGCTGCAGCACAGCATATTGGATTTCCGCTGTGCGTACTTGTCATCTCTCCTGGTGGATAAATATCCATTATTTCAGATTTTCCTAAAACAGCAGAGAGCGGTAAACTACTTGTTATTCCTTTTCCAAGGCAGATTAAATCTGGAATCACCCCATAATGTTCAAACCCAAACATCGTTCCTGTCCTTCCAAATGCTGCTTGTATTTCATCAAAAATCAATAGTGCGTTATTCTTTTTGCACCATTTTGATAATTCTTGAATGTATTCTTTTGGAGCAAAACTTCCCGTTCCACCCTGATACGTTTCAAGTATAACACCTGCTACACTTGATGGCTTCACTTTTAATTTTTCCAATGATTTTACAAAAAGGTTAAAACTTGTATCTTTCGTCCTGAATCCATCAGGGAACGGAACCTGAACCATATCTTTATCAAAGTTAACAATCCATTCTTTTAGTGCTGGAATACCCCCAATCATCTGAGCACCAAGCGTCCTCCCGTGAAAAGATTTTTCAAATGAAACAATACATATCTTTTCTTTTCCAAAACCTTCTTGACCATAAGTTCTTGCTAATTTTATAACATTTTCCGTTGCTTCTGCACCAGTTGTCAAAATAAAAACCTTATTAAGTTCTGGTGGTGCAATAGATACCAATTTTTCTGCGAGTGTTGCTCTAATTTCACTTGGGAAACAATAATTATGAATAAGCCCCTTTTCTGCCTGTTTTATTATTCCATTTTTAACTTCAGGTGCACAGTGTCCTGCATTCGTAACAAGCACTCCAGAACTAAAATCAAGCCACATATTCCCCCACTTATCATAAACGTTGACTCCTTCCGCTCTGTCCCAGACAACAAGCGGTTGACCACTCATCGAACGTGGTTCATACTTATGTAATTTATTCAGTATTTCAAGAGATTCCGGAACGGGAAATTTAGTCCGGATTCGGCGATATTTTGTATCAACCGGCTTAACATCCCTTGGCGTCATATTAAATGTCTTTCCCATTGTCATTCTCCATTTCTAATTAATCTATATTCATTTTAATAGAAGAGATTTATATAAATTAATAATTTTAAATTATGAAATTTAAAAAAAACAAATAAATTGTCAATAAAAATCTTTTTAAAATATACTACTAAAAATGGATAAAATCAAATAAAGTTCAATTTTAGAGAATACAGAAAAATAAAAATATATTCAATTTTATAAAGATACTTAAATAACAGTTGTTCGTCATTCCCGTGAAAACGGGTGTTGCACAATCCCGAGAACTCGGGATCATTTCGATCCCGTTTCAGCGGGAAAGAAATCTCAAATTAGTTAGAGATTCATCAACTTTTACCCCCCGCAGTATGCGGGGGGGAAAAAAATTACAGTATAAACTGTAATATTTTTTATCTTTATTAAATTGAAAAATCTACTTTTTCAGCGATTTCTTTAAAATGTAAATACTAAAAAATATTAATTTTCTTGATTGATTTAAAAAAAATTAATAAATTTAAAAAGAATGATTTTATAATATAACTTTAATAATTTTTTGAGAATATTTATGCAAAAAAAATCTTATACTTCTTCCTCAGAAATTTCATTAATTATATCTGGTGAACATTCTAATCCTT
This sequence comes from uncultured bacterium, assembly GCA_964491835.1. Taxonomy (GTDB): domain Bacteria; phylum SM23-31; class SM23-31; order JAUVVT01; family JAUVVT01; genus CAZBIT01. The sequence goes on along the minus strand of CAZBIT010000199.1, from coordinate 1,477 downwards.
CACAGATAATTGGTCAACATAAAATTAACATCGAAGGTAAAGAAGCCATAATTATAAGAGGATTTTTTTCATTTGCTAAAGACGTATGGGTTATTCATAATTCCGAAAAGGTGACAAAAATGAAAAAAGTCCACAAAGAAGGATTTTATGAAGCCGCCTTCCTTGAATGTAATGAATATTTTCCATATCATTTTCGAATAAAAGATTATGATGAAAAATATTATGAGTTTAAAGACCCTTATAGTTTTCCTCCAATACTTACGGACTATGACCTCTACCTTTTAACGGAAGGAACACACAATCAATCTTATGAAAAAATGGGCGCACATTATGTTGAAATAGAAGGAATATATGGCGTTCATTTTGCTGTTTGGGCTCCAAACGCAAGAAGAGTCAGTATCTTATGTGATTTCAATAGATGGGATGGAAGAATCCATCCTATGAATAATAGAGGAACTTCGGGTATATGGGAACTTTTCATACCCAACTTAAAAGAAGGTGAAACATATAAATACGAAATCAAATCCCAATACGACAATCAAATTTTTATTAAGTCAGACCCGTATGCCTTTTATAGCGAAAAACCTCCAAAATCCGCATCAATCGTCCATAACATCGATAAATATGAATGGAATGACCAGCAATGGATGGAAACCAGAAAAACTACAAACTGGCTTGAAAAACCAATTTCAATCTATGAAGTCCATCTTGGCTCTTGGATGCGGGTTCCAGAAGAAGGAAATCGCTATTTAACTTATCGTGAATTATCAGAAAAATTAATTCCATACGTTAAACAAATGGGATATACGCACATAGAATTATTGCCGGTTACTGAGCATCCTTTAGATGAATCCTGGGGATACCAGACAATTGCTTATTATGCACCAACAAGTCGTCACGGAAAACCGGAAGATTTTATGTTCTTTCTCGATAAATGTCATCAAGAGGGAATTGGAGTAATTATGGATTGGGTGCCATCACATTTTCCAAAAGATGCTCACGGATTGGCATTTTTCGATGGAACCCATCTTTATGAGCACGCTGACCCAAGAAAAGGAGAACAAAAAGATTGGGGAACGCTGATATTTAACTATGGTAGAAACGAAGTAAGTAATTTTCTTTTAAGCAACGCCCTATTCTGGCTTAAAAAATATCACATCGATGGATTAAGAGTTGATGCCGTTGCTTCGATGCTTTATCTGGATTATTCAAAAAACCCGGGCGAATGGATACCCAATGAATACGGAAGAAATGAGAATATATCAGCAATACAGTTTATAAAAAAATTCAATGAAGTTGTTTATCTTAATTATCCGGGGGTATTGACAATCGCAGAAGAATCGACCGCCTGGCCTATGGTTTCAAGACCCACTTACCTGGGAGGACTTGGGTTTTCTTTAAAATGGAATATGGGATGGATGCACGACTCTATCGAGTATATAAATAAAGACCCAATTCATATAAAATTTCATCACAA
>CAZBIT010000198.1:0-5286 GCA_964491835.1 uncultured bacterium | reverse complement strand
TGATTTTAATTCCATTAATTTTGTTTGTAGGAGGAACTAAGGGTCCATTTGCTCAAATCTTTAATCATCCTGATATTTCAGATATTGTTAACCAATCGGAGAGATGGCAATTAGTTGCTGACTCTGTGTGGAGGTCAATTGTTCGTCCAATAGCAGTAGGAGCTATGCTTATAGGAGTTGTTAATACGTTGTTTAACTTAAGAAAATCTTTATATGTTGGGCTTAGTAGTGCTGTCAGAGATATGAGAGAGATTAAAACTGGGCAAAAAACTGTTTCTCGCCTCAGTTTAGACCTGCCATTTAAATGGGTGTTAATTGCAATTGGTATTTTGATAATACCCATTTGGGCTCTGTATTATTATTTTAGTGGAAAAATTTTGGGTTCTATTATTTCTGCTCTTGTAATGGTAATTGCGGGATTTTTATTTGCTGCAATTGCTGGGTATCTTGTGGGTGTAATTGGAAGTTCAAATAATCCTATTTCAGGATTAACTCTTTCTACGCTGATAATTGCGGCGCTTTTAATGGTCTCGATTGGTCTAACGGGAAAGCCGGGGATTGCAGCGGTTTTGGGAGTTGCCGCAGTGGTATGCTGTTCCTGTGGAATTGCAGGTGATATGATTCAAGATTTAAAAATTGGACAGATATTGGGTGGAACACCATGGAAAATGGAAATAGCGGAAATTATTGGCGTGATTTTCGCATCTTTTATGTTAGTATTTCCGATGTCGATTCTTCATCAAGCGGATATAAAAATGGGGGGTATGGGAATAGGTGGGACTTCTCTTCCTGCACCACAGGCAGGGCTTATGGCAATGTTGTCTCAAGGAATTGTTGGGGGAGAAATGGCATGGTCTTTGGTTTTTGTTGGTATGATGTTTTGTATCGGATTGATTTTATTAAAGGTGCCATCTCCAATGATAATTGCAGTAGGGATGTATCTCCCATTTAATATGACTTCTGCAATGTTTGTTGGTGGCGTAATCAAGTTTATTCTCGATAAAATATCGGATAGAAAAAAACTTCCTGATAAAATAAAAGAAAAGGGTAATAATGTTGGAATATTAATTGCTTCTGGTCTTATTGCTGGCGAGGCTTTAACCGGAGTTCTATTGGCTGTTCTTGTTATATTTGATATTAAACTTTTTGTTATTAGTCAGAATCCTTGGCTTGCCCTTGTTATTTTTGGATTAATTGCTTATATTTTAATAAAGATACCTTATAAGGCGATGTTAAGAACCACAGAATAATTTATTGTATTTCAAAAAGGATAAGAAAATTGAATCGTCAAATATACAAATATTTACAATTATGTAATTATATGAGACTGTTGAAAAAGTAGATTATCACGTCGTCCCCCCGCATACTGTGGGGGGACGACTCATAATGACACGTAAGTCCTTGTCATTGCGAGCCCCGAGTAATCAGGGCGTGGCAATCCCGTTTTAAAATAGACTATTTTTTCGGCTTTTTCAACAATCTCTATATGTTAATTTCAAAAATGGAAAATAAATAATGACAAATGAATATATAATCTGTCCTAAATGCGGAGAAAAGATTCAAAAATATAGAAATCCTGTCCCCACGGTTGATATAATTATAGAAATAAGAGAAAATGAAGTATTTAAGGGTATAGTGTTAATTTATAGAAAGAATGTTCCTCAAAAATGGGCAATTCCTGGTGGTTTTGTAGATTATGGAGAATCTCTGGAAGCATCGGCAATAAGGGAGGCAAAAGAGGAAACAGGTCTTGATGTTAAGAATATGAGGCAATTCAAGGCATACTCTAATCCTAATCGAGACCCGAGAAAACATACCATTTCTAATGTTTTTATTGGGGAAGGTTATGGAAATGTAGTTGCAGGTGATGATGCAGAAGAAATAGGCATTTTTACTGAGAAAACACTTCCAGAAAATCTGGCTTTTGACCATAGAGATATATTAAAGGATTATTTTGATTTTAAAAGAGATGGTTAGTTTTTTTTAATTTGTCAAGTCAATCGGCTTTTGTTTTAAATTTTTCATACTTTTTGGAAAATGCGCAAATTAATAAGATTTTTTAATAAATTCAGGAATGAAAAGGATTATAAAATAAAAAGAATAGACATAACTATTCCCAATGAAGGTGAGAGCATAATTATTGAACATCACAAGAAAATAAAAATTCCTTATATAAATATAATACTTTTTTTAATAACTATATTTACGACGATTGTGTCGGGTGCGGTATTGGAAGGAGTGGATGTATTATCGGATTTTAGCAAGGTGAAAGAGGGGATACCCTTTTCATTTACCTTAATCTCGATATTGGGTTTTCACGAATTTGGGCATTACTTTGCGTCGAGATTTCATAAGATTAACGCGACACTGCCTTATTTTATTCCTGCTCCACCTATCATACCTACTACGCCTCCAATTCTTTTTATTGGCACGTTTGGAGCATTTATAAAAGTGAAATCTCAAATATCAGATAAGAAAAAATTGCTTGACATAGGTGCTTATGGTCCCATAGCAGGATTTTTAATGACCGTTCCTTCGATAATTTTTGGACTTCAGATTTCAGCAATTAAAGAAGTAATTCCAGGTCATGGTATTACACTTGGAGATTCCCTTTTACTTTATTTTGCTGAAAAGATGATTTTTGGCAACATTCCACCTGGATATGATGTAGAATTAAGTTCAGTTGCATTTGCAGGATTTATCGGACTATTAGTCACAACTCTGAATCTTATGCCGATTGGTCAACTTGATGGTGGTCACATCGTATATGCTCTTTTTGGGAAAAAACACGCAATCATTGCAAGAATATTTTTCATCGTTCTATTACTTTTATCCGTATTAACCCATTGGATAGGATGGTTATTTTGGGCAATTCTAATTTATGCAATTGGATTTCGACATCCTCCCACTGCAAATGATTTTATTCCTATTGATAATAAAAGAAAAATAATTGGATGTTTTTGTATATGTATTTTTATATTATGTTTCATTCCAGTCCCCATTTCTATATAAATCCTCGTTTCTCAAGCATAATTGAAATCATAAAAAAATCATTTGATATTATTGTTAGTTTTTTTAAATTAATACGATATAAAAAAAATTTATTTTAGCATTATTTTCCACATATAAAATATGATAAAGTATTTTTATATATTTTCTTTTAAAATAATTATTTTTATTTATGCCTTTATTTTTTTAATCTGTGAAGGTGTTGAATGCGGAGAAATTGTTTTTTATGAAAATAAAGAATATTACGATATTCCAGTTGGACGTGGATTCAAAAACGTTTCTCAGTTTAGAAGTATAATAGACCTTTGTGGTGAATGGGAATATAAAAAAGAATCTCAAACTACCTGGGAGAAGGTTTTTATACCTTGTTGTTATGAATATGATGGAAAATTATTATTTAGAAAAAAGTTTAAAATTGATTCCACTTATGTCAATAAGCATTTAAAATTGTTTTTATATGGTGTAAATTACAAATGCATAATTAAAATAAATGACCGATTATTAGGAAGTCATTTTGGAGGATATTCTTCATTCTCCCTCGAAATACCTGATAATATTCTTATAAGGGGGGAAAACAAGATTGAGATAGAAGTTGACAGTGAATTAGACATAAAAGAGACGATACCGATAAAACAGCAGATTTATGGATGGAAAAACTATGGAGGTATATTTAGAGAAATTTTTATTTTGGCTACTCCTAAAATATCCATTGATGAAGTGGATATAAAATACGATTTTTTTGATGGGTTGAAAAGTTGTTCTACGTATGTCAATTTTCAAATTAGAAATTTTAGTACATTATACCCAATAGGTGAAAAAAAGGATGCACAGTTGCTTGAAAATATCGTTGAAGTAGGTTATGGGGTTGAATTATATGATTCTGACAAAAATGAATTGATTTTAAGAGTTGATTCTGGAAGTAAATTTTTTAAAATTCATAAGTTAGGAAATGCGAGTATTAGTTTTTTTATTAAGAATTTTCAACTTTGGAATATTAATAATCCAAAACTTTATGAACTTCGTATCTTCATAATGACGAACAAACAGAGGATTGATGAGGAGAAAATTTTAATCGGATACAAAGATTTGAAAATCAAAGATGGTGATATATTTATAAATAATGAAAAAACTAAACTGTGGGGTATTTTGTATAATGAAGATTATCCTGGACTTGGCTCAGCCCTGAACTGGAAAGTTATTGAAGAAGACATCGTAAAAATGAAAAATCTGGGATTCAATCTCATTCAAAGTGGATATTATCCCGCTCATCCATACTTTTATGAACTTTGTGATAGATATGGCATTTTTACAATTGAGAGTTTTCCAATATGGAATGTGCCGACTGTATGTTTCAAAAATAAAAAATTCATTGAGTTGGGTATTAATTATTTAAAAGAAATAATTCAAAGAGATAAGAATCATTCTTCAATAATTGCATGGGGATTGGGTGGAGAATTAGAGTCATCCGATACAAATGCTTTAAATTTTATAAATGGATTGATTGATGTGATAAAAAATAACGATTACAGACCTTCATTTTTTTCTTCAAGGATTATTAAAAATGAGAAATGTGCGAATGTCGTTGACTTACCCGGTTTTAACACTTATTCGATTTCCCCAGACGAAATGGAAAAGCAATTATACCAATGGAAAAGTAAATTTCCTCAGAAACCGCTCATAGTTTCAAGGTATGGTGTTGACCTTTTTTCGTTCGAAATGAATAAAATAACGGGAACAGAATTATTGGATTATCAGGCAGTAACACTTGAAAATTTTTATAAAAAAATAGCTTCAAATGATGATATCGATATAAGTATATTGTGGAGTTATTCTGATTGGAAATTAGAAAAGCCATTATTAATTATTCCTCCTAAATTTGACAGATACATTTACCAAATAGGTTTGACAGATTATCAAAGAAACGAGAGAATTTCATATAGAGTGATTAAGGCATTAAATACACAAGGCAAACTTCCATCTATTTTTGCGGTTGATCATAAAGATTATGAACCTTATGAATATCAAATCGTTGGATTTATAATGATTATTACGTTAATATTTTTCTCTAAAAAGAATAAAAAGTTTTCCCAAAATTTCAAAAGGTCTTTATTTTTTCCCAAGGGTTATTTTAGAGATGTCATTCAAAATAGAGTTCTATCGATACAGCAGACCTTTCTTATTGGAATAATGATTTCAATCACTTTTTCTATGATTTTATCTTCTTATTTTTACTATTTCAAATTTAACAAAGATTTTGATTATTTTATTTCTCATTTT
>CAZBIT010000197.1:0-5383 GCA_964491835.1 uncultured bacterium | reverse complement strand
ACTAAAGGAATGGGATGTTGCCATTGAAAGATTTAAAAGGGCTATCACAAACGACCCAAATAATGAAAAAATATTTTATAATATATCCTGTTGTTATTTTGGTAGGGGTGAAAAAGAAATCGGATATAAATGGCTTGAAAGAGCAATAAAATTAAATAGGCAATTTGTAGTTAGTAAAGCACTCCAAGACCCAGAATTAACCCGTTTCAGAAGAGATTCTCGTTTTATTGATATAATTAAGGAATCTGAATCTAAACAGTAAATCTTCAAAAAGGAGTTACAATTAATGAAAAAATATGTTATTTTAAGTCTATTTATTATTGCTGTTGTTTTGGGCAGTATTTTCTTTTACAAAAGAAGAGACATTATATCAATTTTTCAGAATCCAATAAAGGAATCCGTCGATAGTTTCGAAATTCCCGCTAGGAATATTCCGGAATGTTATCCAATAGAAATAGTCGATTACAATGAGATTGATAATAAAGAAGATGGATTGATGATTTTTGGAAGAGCATTATGGAGTAAGAAAGTTAATGGCGAAATGAAAGGGAAGCCCGCAGTAGTTCCAGTTGAATTTTATCAAAAAAATGATGAAACGGGAGAATTGGAATTTATAAATAGTGCAATCACAAATCAAAAAGATGGTCACATTGTTTTTATAATTAAAAAACGCGATAAAAAATATGTCGTAAGGATTGATTATAAAAATGCAGAAAATTGTCCTGAAGAATTTAAATCGTCCAGTAAATAAAATTATGGTACAAAAAAGTGGAAGGTCATTATAGTATTCGTCAAAGGGCTGGATTATTTCTTGGGATACCTATATTTTTAATAATGCTTTTTTCTTCACCAATAGGTGGTATGTCAAGAGAAGCACATCTCACTGGAGCAGTTGCAATTCTTATGTCGATTTTTTGGATTACGGAGGCGATTCCGATTCCTGCAACTGCTTTACTACCGCTTGTTTTGTTTCCAATGTTAAAGATACAAAAGTCATCTGATGTTGCTATTTCTTATGGTGATACTATTATATATCTTTTTATGGGCGGTTTTTTTATTGCTGAAGCAATGCAGAAATGTAATCTTCATAAAAGAATTGCTCTTTTTATAATTAAACGTTTGGGAACCGAAAAAAGAAAAATTATCCTGGGATTTATGATTTCTACTGCTTTCATTTCACTGTGGATTTCAAATACTGCTACTGCACTTATGATGTTTCCTATCGCAACAGCAGTTACTTTGTCACTGGAAGAGTTAGATAAGGATACGATTGGAGATAAGGTATTAAGGAAATCTCATTTTGGAAAGGCATTGATGCTTGCGGTTGCGTACAGTGCAAGTATTGGTGGAATTGGAACGCTTATAGGAACTCCGCCGAACCTGGTATTTGCTGCCATATCCAAGAAACTTTTTCCTAATTCCCCTTCGGTTGGTTTTGCGTATTGGATGATAATTGGACTTCCTGTTGTTATTATTATGATTCCAATTTCCTGGTATTATCTCGTTTCATTCGGATTTAAAGTAAAAAAGGAGAAGTTTGAAAAAGGAACTACTGTTATCGATGAAAAGATTAAAGAGTTGGGTCCAATGAAATTAAGTGAGAAACTCGTGTTAGGAATCTTTTTACTCACCGCTTTTGGATGGATTTTTAGAGAAAATATCAAGATTGGCAGTTTTACAATTCCGGGGTGGAGTAATTTGCTTGGGATTAATGAATTTATTCATGATTCTACCGTTGCAATGTTTTCCGCAGTTCTCCTTTTTTTGATTCCAGTTAATTTGAGGAAGAAAGAATTTCTATTAGATTGGGAAACGGCAAAAAATATTCCGTGGGGAATTCTGATTTTATTTGGAGGAGGAATTGCTCTTTCGTCCGCTTTTACAGTAAGTGGTTTGTCCCACTGGATTGGTGAAAGTTTGAAGTTTTTTTCAAGTTTTAGTCCTTTCTGGATTATTATTATAGTCAGTGTTGTAGCAATTTTACTAACGGAAGTTGCTTCAAATACCGCAACTGCCACTATTTTTATGCCGATAATGGGAGGTCTTGCTGTATTTTTAAAAGTTCATCCACATATTTTGATGATTCCTGTTACTATTTCAGTTTCCCTTGCTTTTATGCTTCCTATTTCAACTCCGCCAAATGCTGTCGTATTTTCAAGTGGTTACTTAGAAATATCAGATATGGTGAGGGCAGGCGTTATTTTGGACATTATTGGATGCATCCTTATAACAGCATTATTATATTTTTTGATTTTTCCAATTCTTGGCATCAATCCTACTATACTCCCCGAATGGGCACTTTAAATCTGTGATATTCGTTCCAAATTTTATTGATTTTATACAATTTATTAACTATATTTTTATGTAATTTTTATGATTAATTACTTATTTTAATAAGAGTTTTAGATAAATTTTTTAAATATAAAGGTTAATTGAATAGAGAATATTTGAATTTTCCCATTATTTCTGCTGGTGGTGTTATCATAATTGATGGGAAAATATTAATAATTAAAAGAAAGAATGAACCCGAATCAGGAAAATGGACTATACCTGGTGGAGTAATAAATATCGGAGAAAAGATTAAAGATGGATTGAAAAGAGAAATATTTGAAGAGACAGGACTTAATGTCGATATAAGGAACCTTCTTGATATAGTAGAAAAGATAATTGAGGATAATCAGGGGGGAATAAAATATCATTATGTAATAGCGGATTATCTTTGTGAGTATGTTTCAGGGGATATAAAGGCATCTTCTGATGCTTTGGAAGTAAAGTTAATTTCTCCCGATGATATTGATAGGTTTGAACTCTGTAATGGAACAAAGGGAATTATCGAAATGGCATTAAATTACGCTAAAAAAGAGAGTATATAACGATGAAAATTGGAATGGTTTGTTATCCAACTTATGGAGGAAGTGGGGTCGTTGCTACGGAACTTGGAAAAGGTTTGGCAAAAAGGGGGCACGAGATTCATTTTATGAGTTATAAAATGCCAATGAGGTTAAACTATTTTTGTGACAGAATTTTTTTTCATGAGGTGGAAGTCCCTTTATACCCGTTATTTGAGTATCCTCCTTATATGTTATCGCTGGCTTCCAAAATGGTGGAAGTAATAGAATATCAAAATATAGAAATACTCCACGTTCATTATTGCATTCCGCATTCTATAAGCGGGTATATTGCAAAGCAAATTACAGATAAAAAAAGCGTAAAATTAATAACCACACTTCACGGCACTGATATTACTCTTGTTGGGAACGACCCTTCGTTTCTGCCAGTTACAAAATTTGGAATCGAGGTGAGTGATGGAGTGACGGCGGTTTCCAACTATTTAAGAAACAGAACATACGAAGAGTTTAAGGTTAAAAAAGAAATTCAAACTATTTATAATTTTGTTGATACGAAACTTTTTAAAAGAATTGAAGATGAAATATTAAAAAAGGTTTATGCTCCAAAGGGAGAGAAAATTATCGTTCATATTTCGAATTTTCGCCCTATCAAGAGGATTGACGTTGTTATAAAGGTTTTTAATTTGATTTTAAAAGAGGTTGATTCGATTTTACTTTTAATAGGAGATGGACCTGAGAGAACGAAAGCGGAAATTATGTGCAGGGAATTGAATATTTGTCATAAAGTAAAATTTCTTGGTAAACAAGATTCTATTATCGACCTTCTTTCAATCTCTGATTTGTTTCTAATGCCAAGTGAACTGGAAAGTTTTGGGCTTTCTGCTCTTGAAGCAATGAGTTGCGGGGTTCCTGTGATTGCTTCTGATGTTGGGGGTTTGAGGGAACTTGTTGTCGAAAATACAGGTTATTTAATTAACAAGGATGACATAGTTAGTATGGCAGAAAAGGGAATTGAAATTTTAACTGATTCTGATTTGAAAACATTTTTAAGCGAAAATGCAAGAAAAAGAGCAGAACAAGTTTTTGATACTGAATTAATCATACCTCAGTATGAAAAGTATTATAAAGAAGCGTGATAGTTTAATGTTAGCGAAGGTGAAGAACACCTTCGCAAGCGAAAACATTTGGTAAAGTAAATGAAAGGTATAATGCTTGGCGAGGTGTTCTTTAAAGTATAACGTATGCGAAGGTGAAGAACACCTTCGCAAGCGAATAATTTTTATTGGAGAAAATATGATAGAATTGTATAAAGATTTAGAAAAGGTTGATGACTATAGATGGATAATACCGAAATCTGGGAATATGCGAGTTCCTGGATTAATATTTTCCAGTGAGAAGATGCTTAACCAGATATTTTCAGATGAAGCGCCAGTTCAAGTGAAAAATGCCGCAACACTTCCGGGAATAGTCAAATATTCAATGGCTATGCCTGACATTCATTGGGGGTATGGTCTTCCAATTGGTGGAGTGATAGCAACAAATTTGGATGATGGAATTATTTCTCCGGGTGGCGTGGGTTCAGATATAAATTGTGGTGTCAGAATGATAAGAACAAATTTATCACAATCCGATGTAAAGAACCATATAAAATCATTAATATCTGTTCTTTTTCAGGAAATTCCTTGTGGAGTTGGTTCTCACGGCAGGATAAAACTTTCAAGAGAAGATGAAAAGAAAGTGTTAATAGAGGGTTCGCAATGGGCGGTTAAAAATGGTTATGGTTGGGCAGAAGACGTAGATTTTACGGAAGACCGTGGGAGATTAGATGGAGCCGACCATTCGGCGGTTAGTAATAGAGCAATGGAAAGAGGTCGTGACCAACTTGGGACACTTGGTGCCGGCAACCACTTCCTTGAAATTCAGGTTGTGGATAAAATATTTAACGTTGATATTGCCCAAAAATTTGGAATTTTTAAAGACCAGATTTGTGTAATGGTTCACTGTGGTTCGAGAGGACTTGGACATCAAGTTTGCGATGATTATCTTGAAAAGATGGGTCGTGCTGTATCCAAGTATAAAATTGAATTACCTGATAGACAACTTGCCTGTGCTCCTCTTAATTCTCCAGAAGGAAAGGAATATTTCTCAGCGATGAAATCGGCTGCAAATTACGCTTATGCCAATCGTCAGTGCATTATGCACTGGGTCAGGGGCAGTTTTGAAAAGGTTTTAGAACAAAGCGCAGAAAAGTTAGGAATGCACTTAATTTATGACGTTACTCACAATACGGCAAAGATAGAAGAACACAGCGTTGATGGGAAAAATATGAAGGTATGTGTCCACAGAAAGGGTGCCACTCGTTCATTTCCGGCAAAAATGTCCGTATTGCCCAAAAAATATTATGACATCGGTCAGCCGGTAATAATTCCGGGCGATATGGGACGAAGTTCATTTCTTCTTGTGGGAAAGGATAAAGCAATGGAATATTCTTTTGGTTCGACCTGCCATGGAGCAGGAAGATTAATGAGCAGGAA
>CAZBIT010000196.1:0-5383 GCA_964491835.1 uncultured bacterium | reverse complement strand
ACAACTTGCTGGGATGAGAGGATTAATGGCAAAACCACAAAAGAGTATGACAGGGAGAACAGGTGAAATTATTGAAGACCCTATAATTGCTAATTTCAAAGATGGACTTTCTGTTCTTGAATATTTTATTTCCACTCATGGAGCAAGGAAAGGACTTGCCGATACCGCACTTAAAACTGCTGATGCGGGTTATTTAACAAGGAGATTAGTAGATGTGGCTCAGGATGTGATTATTAATGAAGAGGATTGTGGAACAATTCTTGGAATCGAGATTACTGCATTGAAAGAAGGAGAAGAGATAATCGAGCCATTGCACGACCGAATTTTAGGAAGGGTCGCAGTAGATGATATTATCGACCCAATAACCGACGAAGTGTTAGTCGAATCAAGTAAAATGATAGAAGAAAATGATGCACAAAAAATTTCTGAAACTGCTATTGAATCGGTAAAAATTAGGTCAGTATTAACCTGTGAGTCCAAAAGGGGAGTATGTGCAAAATGTTATGGTAGAAATCTTGGCACTGGCAAACTTGTTGATATAGGTGAAGCGGTTGGAGTAATTGCAGCGCAAAGTATTGGTGAACCCGGAACGCAGTTAACTTTAAGGACGTTCCATATTGGAGGAACCGCAAGTAGAATAGCCGTTCAGTCAGAAGCAACTGCTAAATATAATGGTAGAGTTAAGTATGAAAATCTTAAATGTATTGTGCAGGATAATGGCAGAATTATCGCTCTATGTAGAAATGGAAAAATACATATCATTGATGAAAACAATAGGATCATTACTCGTTACGTCGTGACTTACGGGGCTAATATTCTCGTTAAAGATGGAGATTCTGTTAAAAAAGGACAGGTGCTATTTAGATGGGACCCTTATTCGGGAGGAATATTATCTGAAAATTCAGGACACATAAAATTTGCAGATATTAAAGAAGATATGACTTTTAGAGAAGAACTTGACGACCAGACAGGATTGAAACAGAAAGTGATTATTGAATCAAGGAATAGAAATTTAAATCCAAGGATTCAAATTATAAGTGAAGAGGGTAAAAGATTAGGAAATTATATTCTTCCTACAAAATCGAGATTGATGGTTAAAGAAGGGGATTTTATTAAAGCAGGAGATATTTTAGTAAAAATAGCAAAAGATATAACGAAGACGAAGGATATAACAGGCGGTCTTCCAAGAGTAGCAGAATTATTTGAAGCAAGAAAGCCAAAAGATCCCGCTGTCGTTTGTGAGATAGATGGAGTTGTCAGATTTGGTCAGGTAAAACGCGGCGTAAGGGAGTTAGTCGTAACTGGAAGACAGGGCGACCAAAAATCATATTTGATTCCTTATGGGAAACACGTCTTAGTGCAAGATGGAGATGAAGTAACCGCTGGAGAAAGATTAACAGATGGTTCAGTAGCACCTCACGATATTCTTCGTATTAAAGGTCCAAACGCTGTTCAGGAATATCTTGTTAATGAAATTCAGGAAGTTTACAGATTGCAGGGGGTAAGGATTAATGATAAGCATATCGAAATTATCGTGCGTCAAATGATGCAAAGAATCAAGATTGAAGACCCTGGTGATACGGATTATCTTGAAGGTGACCAAATGGATAAGCATAACTTTCTCAGGGAGAATCAAAAATTGAGTTCAATGATTGTTATAACTGAGCCAGGTGATACAAGATTTAAAATTGGTGATTTAGTAAATAAATATGAAATAGATAGAGTAAATGAAAGAATAAAAAAGCAGAAGAAACAGGAAGTTCAATACAGGTCAATTCGACCTGCAACTTTCCAGCCCTTACTTTTGGGAATTACTCAAGGGTCATTAAGCACCGATAGTTTCATTTCTGCTGCTTCTTTTCAGGAAACTACAAAAGTTCTTACTGATGCTGCAATCGAAGGAAAAGTCGATTATCTCGTGGGACTAAAGGAAAATGTTATAATGGGTAATTTGATACCAGCAGGAACTGGATTGAAGAAATACGAACAATTACGCGTTGGTGTAAAAGAAGAAACATATATATCTCCCGAAGAATTGAAAGAGGAATCCATAAAAGAATTTATTTCTACAAATAGTAATAAATAAAAAATGAATTAATAATTTTTTAAAATCCTTATAAAATAGAAGGATTTTATTATTATTTAACAACCTGAAAATTGCGATAGAAAATAAATTATAATAGAGACGCATGCAAGTGGTAGAGACGTTGCATGCAACGTCTCTACTAAATAAAGAGAAGATTAAAATTCAAAAGGAGGTTATTTGCCAACAGTAAATCAATTAGTTAAATATAGAAGAAAAAAGGTTGCAAATAGAACCCTTGCTCCTGCAATAAGTGGCTCTCCACAAAAGCGGGGTGTATGTACAAGGGTTTATACAACAACTCCAAAAAAACCTAATTCTGCATTAAGAAAAGTAGCAAAGGTTAGATTAACAAATAGTGTTGAAGTAATAGCATATATTCCTGGTGAAGGGCACAATCTTCAAGAACACTCAATTGTATTAGTTAGAGGTGGTAGAGTTAAAGACCTTCCTGGCGTGAGATATCACATTATTCGTGGGGCTCTTGATACGAGTGGCGTTAATGATAGAAAACAGGGAAGGTCAAAGTATGGGGTAAAGATGCCAAAACAATGAACTATTTTTTTTAAACAAGAAGGGAAGAATAATGCCTCGTAAAAGAAGAGTTATAGTAAGAGAGATATTACCTGACCAAAAATATAGCAGCATTCTTATTGCAAAATTTGTAAGTTGTTTGATGAAAAAAGGAAAGAAAGGGGTTGCTGAAAAGATATTATACGATTCACTTGATATTATACAACAAAAAACCAAAAAAGATGCTATTGAAGTATTAAACAAAGCAATTGAAAACGTTCAGCCATTAATTGAAGTAAAGTCGAGGAGAGTGGGTGGTGCGACGTATCAGGTTCCTGTTGAAGTTAGACAAAAAAGAAAATCTGCGCTTGCCATTCGATGGATTATCACTTATGCGAAGAGCAGGCAGGATAAGAGTATGACTGCTAAATTGGCATTAGAACTGATTGATGCTTATAATAATGTCGGAGGTGCGGTCAAGAAAAGAGAAGATACTCACAAAATGGCTGAGGCAAATAAAGCTTTTGCTCATTTCAGATGGTAAATATTTGTAGTTGAAAGGTATAATGGATTTCTATGAACAATGACATTCCGTTAAAAAATATTAGAAATATTGGGATAATGGCTCATATAGATGCGGGTAAAACTACAACGACAGAAAGAATTCTGTTTTATACGGGAAAGGTACATCGAATGGGAGAAGTAGATGAAGGGTCTGCCATTACTGATTGGATGGAACTTGAAAAAGAAAGAGGAATAACTATAACTTCTGCATCGGTAACATGTATGTGGAAGGGGTATAAAATTAATATTATTGACACTCCCGGTCATGTCGATTTTACTGCTGAGGTTGAGAGGTCATTAAGAGTCCTTGATGGAGCGATTGCCATCTTTTGTGCGGTTGGAGGTGTTGAGCCACAGTCAGAAACGGTTTGGAAGCAAGCCGATAAATATAAAATTCCAAGATTGGCTTTTGTTAATAAAATGGACCGAATAGGAGCGGATTTTTTTAATACTGTGAATATGGTGAGAACCCGACTTGGTGCCAATCCTGTATGTATTCAATTACCGATTGGTAGTGAAGACCTATTTACCGGTATTATCGATTTAGTGAAAATGAAATCAATTATGTATAACGAGCAAAGTCTTGGTGCGTTATTTGAGGAAAAGGAAATTCAAAAAGACCTACTCTCAAAGGCTCTTAATTACAGAAATAAGATGCTTGAAACTATTTCTGAATTTGATGATATACTTTTAGGAAAATATCTTGATGGAGAAAATATAAGTGAGGAGGATATACATAGAGCGATAAGAAAAGGCACTCTATCTGCAAAAATTGTTCCCGTATTATGCGGTTCAGCATATAGAAATAAAGGAGTCCAGAGGTTATTAGATGCGGTTTTGGATTATTTTCCTTCACCCTTAGATGTTGGTGACATTAGCGGTATTAATTTAGTAACAGGTTTAGAAGAGAAAAGAAAAGTATCATTAGATAGTCCATTTTCTGCTCTTGCGTTCAAAGTAATGGCTGACCCACACGTTGGGAAATTAATTTATTTAAGGGTGTATTCTGGGAAAATAGAAACGGGTGATACTGTTATTAATACAGTGACAAAGAAAAAAGAGAGATTGGGTAGAATTTTGCAAATGTTTGCTAATAAAAAACAGGACATAAATGAAGCATCTTGTGGTAATATTGTTGCGGCTGTTGGTTTGAAAAATACAAGAACTGGAGATACGCTTTGTGCTGAGAAATATCCAATAAAATTAGAAGCGATGAATTTTGCTGAGCCCGTAATATCGATTGCAATAGAACCAAAAACGAAAGCAGACCAAGACCGACTTGACGGTGCACTCAATCGTTTATCCGATGAAGACCCTACTTTTAAGGTATACGTTGATGATGATACTGGACAGACAATTATTTCAGGAATGGGTGAACTTCATCTTGATATCATTAAGAATCGGCTTTTTAGAGAATTTAATGTGGATGCAAATGTTGGTAAACCTGAGGTATCATACAGAGAAACTATTACTCAAAAAGTTGAAGCCGAAGGAAAATTTATTAGGCAATCGGGAGGAAGAGGGCAGTATGGTCATGTAAAATTAATACTTGAACCCATTAAAGATGGAAAAGGATTTCAATTTGAAAATGAAATAAAAAGGGGTGCTATACCAAAAGAATATATTAATTCTATCTCTGAAGGAATTCAAGAAGCAATGAAGAATGGTATGATAGCAGGTTATCCTTTAGTTGGTATAAAAGCGACACTTATTGATGGTTCTTATCATGAAGTTGATTCTTCGGAGTTGGCTTTTAAAGCAGCGGGTTCAATTGCCCTTAAAGAGGGTGTGAAAAAAGCCGAACCGGTATTGTTAGAACCGATTATGGAACTCGAGGTTATTGTTCCTGAGGAATATCTGGGGGAGATAATGGGAGATTTAGTATCAAGAAGAGCAAAAATCGAGGGAATAACTCCACGAAAAGATGCTCAAGTTGTAAGGGGAAGTGTTCCGTTAAGTGAAATGTTTGGATATGCTACAAGTTTGAGGTCTATGAGTCAGGGAAGAGCAATTCATACTATGCAATTCTCTCAATATAGTCAAATTCCTGAAAATATTTCAAATAAAATAGTTGAAAAAATTATGGGTTTTGTATAAATATAAAAAATAAATTAAAAAATAAATAAAATATTTGATTTTTCTATAAAAATTGTTTAGATTATAAGTTTATAAATATAGGAGGGAAACTGATGGCGAAGGCTAAGTTTGAGAGGACGAAGCCGC
>CAZBIT010000195.1:0-5423 GCA_964491835.1 uncultured bacterium | reverse complement strand
TTGGATTACTGAAAGGAGGTAATAAAGGATTAACCGTTGCGATTAGAGCCGATATGGATGCTCTTCCCATTCAAGAAATAACCAATCTTCCTTATGCCTCAAAAAATAAAGGAGTAATGCATGCCTGCGGTCACGATGTTCATATGGCAGTAGCACTCGGGACAGCAAAAGTATTAAATAAACTTAAAGATAAAATTAAAGGAAATATAAAATTTATTTTTCAACCCGCTGAGGAAGGGTCTCCGGATTTGGAAGAAGGTGGAGCGTATTTTATGATTAAAGAAGGAGTCCTTGAAAATCCAAGTGTCTCTGCAATTTTTGCACTTCATATTTTTCCTGACCTCGACGTTGGAACAATTGGTTATAACCCAACTGTATCAATGGCAAGCGTTGATAAGTTCGAAGTCATAATAAAAGGGAAGAGGTCTCACGGTGCCTATCCCTGGGAGAGCGTTGACCCTGTTGTGATTGCTTCTCAAATAGTATTAAGTTGGCAAACCATCATCAGCAGACAAATAGACATTCGCAATCCGGCAGTTCTTACGGTGGGAATCTTTGAAATCTACGGTGAAACCGGCAGGTTTAATATTATTCCAGAAAAGGTTCGACTCATCGGCACGGTAAGATGTTTAAGCGAAGATATAAGAACGCAGGTTGAAGAAAAAATGAAAAGAATAAGTTTAAATATAGCAGACGCAAACAATGCTGAAATCGAAGCGTTCAAATACGTTAAATCGACGCCCGTTGTATCAAATAATTTAGAACTCGTCCAAAAAACTTTACCAGTAATAAAGGAAGTTGTTGGAAGTCAAAATGTAATATTACCACAACCGTCAATGGGTGGAGAAGATTTTGAGTTGTTTATGGAAAAAGTGCCTGGCTTCTTTTTCAGATTGGGAATAAGAAATAAAGAAAAAGGAATTACTCCCTCTGCATTACACACTGCTGACTTGATGGTTGATGAAGATGCAATAATTGTTGGCGTTAAAGTAATGTCCAATATTCTTGTTGATTATTTAGAAAGAGAATCTAAATGATTTTTTGTCACAAGGACTCAACAAGAAATCTTATCCTCTGGTAGAGAAGGATTTTTTATGAATATAATTTTATAATCATTTTTTGTATTATTTAAAATATTGTGTTTTTCACCAGGTTCAATTCGGAAAGCATCTCCATCTTTAACCTGATACTCATTATCATTAATCATCATAATTAATCCATCACCTGTTGGAAAGAAGAATGTCTCTTCCACCTGATTATGAAAATGATTGCCCAATGATTCACCTGACTTTAATTTCAATATACCCCAATCCATTCTTGGACCAATAAAAAGATATTTTGGGCCTGAATCACCTTTTCGATATTCTTTATTGTTTTCATTTACTCTTTCCATCAAATCCTCCTGTTATAAAATTTTTTCTAATAAATTTTCTAATTCTTCTTCGGTAAAAGGTTTTGGATTTGCCTGCATATTACTTTTACCTGAATTTTTTATTATTTCAGGAATTGATTTTTTTTTAATCTTATATTCTTTCAAATTTTCAGGAATATTTAATTTATTATGAATACCATATATAAAATCCAATCCTGCATAAGCGGATTTCTTTTCTGAATTAAGATGTTTCCCGGTTAAGGCAATTCCTATTTTAGCAAATTTTTCCATATTATAAGGTAAATTTTCTTTCATAATGATTGGGAGAAGTATTGCACATACTTTACCGTGCGGTATAGAAAATGCGCCTAATGAAGATGCCAAACTATGTACTGCTCCGAGACCTGAATTAGAAAGTGCGAGTCCACTCAATAAACTTGCAAGAAGCATGTCTTCTCTCGCTTTAATGTCATAACCATTGTTATATACATTTACAAGTGATTTCCCAACAAGTTCAATCCCGTAAATTGATAATGCTGATGTCACTGGTTGTGCCTTTTTTGAAACATAAGATTCAATTAATTGCGTTAAAGCATCCATCCCACTATACGCTGTTTGCATTTTTGTTAAATTTATTGTTAATTGTGGGTCATCAAGGGCAATATCAGGAATCAAATAAGGACTCCTCATACTTCTTTTCACGTTCTTTTCTTTTGAATAAATAACCGCATTTTTGGTTACTTCTGCTCCCGTTCCAGCGGTTGTTGGAACTGCTATATATGGGAGAGAAGGTTTTAATAAAGGAAGTTCCTTTCCTATACCTTCCATATAATCTGATACGGAACCTCCATTCGTTAAAACTCCAGAAACTGCTTTACCTGTGTCTATAACACTTCCACCTCCAATTCCAATAATCATACTCACATTATTCTTTAAACCAATGTCAGCAATGGTGTCAACTATTTCAATGTCTGGTTCAGTTTCTATTTCATTAAATAAAACATAATCAACATTATTATTTTTCATTTCATTATTTAGTAGTGCAAATTTATCAGATGATTTAAACGATTTTTTACCTGTGATTATAAGTGCTTTTTTACTGAAATATGAAGAAAGTTTCCCTATTTCTGAAAAAACACCCGTTCCAAATATTATTCTTCCTCGTGAATGAAATTCAAATCTCATTTTAACGCCCTCTATTATTTGTTTTATTTGATAAAGTAAAATAAATAATTATTCGAAAATTGCAATAAATAATTTGAAATATAGAAAATTACGAATGTATTATTTATCTCCTTTATGGATAATCATAAATGAAAATTTTTATTGAATTTGATTTGGATTAATTTTATATTTTAATTCAATTAATAATTTAATATTTGATTTTAAGTTAATTAAGATTTAGGAAGAATTATATTGGTGAAAAGTGTTTTACAACTTACAATGGTTTTATTTACTATTTGTTTTGTTTTTAATATTTCAGTTTACAATTTTGATGATAAAAAAACATTAGCAGATACTTCTAAATTGAAATTGTCAGATAATAGTATGCACACTTTAAAAGCTGGATTTTCGAAAGTTCAAATCACTCCACCTATTGGAACGTATATGACAGGATTTGGAAGTCGCGATTTTAAACAGGGATGTAAAGGAATTAATGATGACTTATTCGTAAGAGCACTTTATCTTGAGCAAGGCGATAAAAAAATTCTTATTATGGGTTTTGATTTGCTTTTTTTCAGCAGGGAAGAGGCAGACAGGTATAATGGTGCTATTGGAAGGGTATTAAGCCTTTCGCCAAGTCAAATTTTACTGAATACATCCCATACCCACAACGGTCCAAAGGTTGGTTCGTGGTATTATACCCCTTCCGATCCTTTTTACTTAAATGAATTGGGATTATGGATATTAAAGGCGGCACAGGAAGCTCAATGTAATGCTCGTGAAGTTACTTTATGGGCAGGAGAAACAAAAACAACCTTACCGATGAGTCGCAGATATAAGGATGTGAATGGTAAAATATTATTTCAACCCAATCCAGAGGGGATTGTTTATGACAGAGTTCCTGTTGCATTGTTTAAAGATTTAACAGGGAAACCCGTATGTCTTCTGTTTTCCGTTTCCTGTCATGCGTCCACGATTTCAGGGGATACAATTTCTTTTCAAATTTCAGCAGATTATCCGGGAGTTGCTATGGGAACGATTGATAAATACCTTGGAATTTCATCAGTTCTTTTTCTTCAAGGTGCAGGTGGGGATTCAAAACCAAGCGTTATTGGTAAAGGGGGAAAAAAATGGCGTTCTGGTAACTGGGAAGATATGAAAATCGCAGGTGATTTGGTAGCAAAAGAAGTAATCAGGGTGATTGAAACAGGTCTCAAACAAATAGAACCTGAAATTCAAAATTTTACCACAATCGTTGATTTGCCTTTTGTCCCGATTCCTAGTATGAAAGAGTATGAGAAAGTATTTGAAGATGCTCAATCCGAAAAGGCAAAACGTTTATGGGCAGAAGAAAAAATGACTATTTTAAAACGAGGTTACAATCTCCCAACTTTCGTGCCTATCACGGTTCAGGGAATTCAGTTAGGAAAAGGATTACGTTTAATCGGTGTTGAGGCCGAAATAGTTGCAGAAATCGGTTTTCTTATTAAAAATTTTTACAACGCGGGCATTACGTTTCCACTTGGATATTGTAATGGAACTCAACTTTATTTACCAACTTCTAATATGTTAGATGAAGGTGGATATGAGGCGGAAAGCTACTGGGAATATCGACATCCCGCTCCATTGGCTAAAGGAATAGAAATTAAGTTGACTCAAGCTTTACAGAAATTATTAAAATATGGAATAAAGTAAATTCAGCAATAAAAAGTAAACTATTAAAATATAAAAGATAATATGGACCCCGTAAATTTTGATGATGTATTAAAAGCGAGTGAAATAGTTTATAAATATTTACCTCAAACACCGCTTTACTATTATCAGGGTTTATCAGAAATGTCTGGATGTAAGTTCTATTTAAAGCACGAAAACCATCTTCCCACTGGAGCGTTTAAAGTCAGAGGTGGAATAAACATTATTTCATCTCTTTCAAAAGAAGAGAAAAAGAAGGGGGTTATATCCGCTACAAGAGGGAATCATGGACTTTCAATTGGATTTGCATCTAAAATATTTGGTGTAAAAGCATATATTGTTGTGCCTGAAAATAATAATCCAGAAAAAAATAATGCTATGAAATGTCTCGGGATTGAATTAATTATCTCTGGAAATGATTTTGACGAAGCAAGGGAAAAAGCAGAAACATTAAAAAGTGAATATGGTTTAAGATATATTCATTCGGCAAATGAACCATTTTTAATCGCTGGTGTAGGAACATATGCACTCGAGATATTTAAAAAAGAGAGTGATATAGATTACATTTTTGTTCCAATTGGACTTGGCAGTGGAATTTCAGGTGTTTCAATTGTAAGGAATAAATTGTCTCCAAAAACAAAAATTATAGGCGTTCAGGCGGAAAATGCTCCGTCTGTTTTTCTTTCCTGGAAAGAAAAAGAAATAGTAAAAACGGAATCATCAAACACTATTGCAGACGGGCTTGCTACAAGAGTTCCTGCTGAAATGACACTCGAATTTATCAACAAATACGTTGATGATATTATTTTAATATCAGAAGAAGAAATTAAAGAAGGGATGAAAACATTAATAAAAGAAACTCATAACCTTGCTGAAGGAGCTGGCGCTGCCTCAACCACTGCTATTATAAAAATCAAAGATAAAATTAAAAATAAAAAAGTCGTCTCAATTTTAAGTGGATGCAATATTAATTCCGATATATTAAAGGAATTGTTTTAATGAAATTGTGAGGTATTAAAAAATGCAGAAATATACAAGCGTTAACGTTGGTTTAATTGGTTGTGGAATTGTTGGAAGTGGGTTAATAAAACTTATAAGAGATGGAATTTCGAAGAAGTATGGTGTAAATGTCAACTTGAAAATGATTGCCGATATAAACGAAAAAATTAAAAAATTTCCTGAATTTGAATATACA
>CAZBIT010000194.1:0-5457 GCA_964491835.1 uncultured bacterium | reverse complement strand
TGAACATTCGATTTCCCTTGACAAACTCCAACCAGGAACAATTTATCATTATAAGGTATCATCTACCGATCCAGATGAAAATACCTTAACTGGCCCGGATAAGACATTCAGAACGCCTGATATGCCCGACGTTCAACCACCTATCGTAATTGAATTCCCACACGTAAGTTCGAAGAAAAAAACAACCGCGGTTATTGAATGGGCTACAGATGAAGAATCAAGCAGTTTTGTTGAGTTCTGGCCTATAGGGGAACTACAAAATATCAAAAAGGTTGGCTCGAGCGACGTTACAAAAAAACATGTAGTATTATTAACAAATCTTAATCCCGGGACATATTATAATTATCAAATAATTTCTACCGATGTCAGTCCCAACGAGAATACAGTGAAGATGGAAGGGAGTGATTCACCATTCCAGACACCAGAAGAAGAAGATATTACTCCGCCAAATATCATTTCTGGGCCCGACCCGACAATAATTACTTCAACAAATGCCACTATAATTTTAGAAACCGATGAAATGGCAATTAGTTTATTGAAATATGGAAAACCTGATAGTGGTATGATTTATGAAGCAAGAACGTCAATATTCAACTTTGAACAAAAGATTGATTTGATAGGACTCGTTCCCAATACAGAGTATGAATATACGGTATATTTATATGATAAAGCGGGTAATGAGATGAAATCGAAATTGGTAAAGAGGTTCAAAACCCTTGAATTAGAAGATAATACGCCACCAATTCTTACCGAAGGTCCAGTAGCAGATTTTACCGATGTGTCTGCATCATTTTATTGGAAAACAGACGAACCATCGGATAGTTGGGTTTATTACAAAGAAGTGGGCTTTTCTGAGCCATTCTCAAAACGTGGTAATCCTGATATGGTGGTTGAACATTATGTCATTGTAACCGATTTACAACCGGGAAAAGAATTTTGGTTTGTGCCTTCTTCGACTGACTTTAGTTTTAATACAATGGCTGTCTATCCGAGAGGTTTTTATGGTGACAGTACCCTGTTCAAAGTATCCAGAAGTTTAAAAGTTAACCAACCACCTGGCGGAACAGGAAGTTTTAAGACAAAGCAGAAAGCGGATATGCAGGCACCTATTATTGTTTCAGGTCCAGTTGTGTCAAACATCACAAAATCTTCTGCGACAGTAAAATGGGTTACTAATGAAAACTCAAACTCTTTCGTTAATTATGGATTAACAAATGAATATGGTCTGACAAAAGGAACGGCATTTAACATTACAGAACACGAAGTTTCACTGACGAACCTTGACTCTGGCACATCATATAATTATAAAGTTTTATCGACAGACCTGAGTAATAACGGTCCATCTTTAAGTCAAAACGCAGTAATAACGACTCTTAAGGAAACAGACATTATTCCTCCCGTCATAACTGCAGGACCAGAAATTGTCTCGATTACGAATAAAGAAGCAACCGTTCGATGGCTTACAGATGAACCGAGTGATTCTTACGTTGAATTTGGTTTTGATTCTACTTTTGGCAAACTAGATACCCTATTTGGACCAACTCTATCGAAAAATTCACCAAAAGATGTAACTGAACATACAATAACATTGACTAATCTTCTAAGCGATACAACTTATAATATAAGAGTTTCATCAATCGATATATCAGAAAATGGTCCGACATTCAGCAATATTAAGAAATTTAAAACATCAAAAAGTCCTGATACGACGCCACCTAAAGTAGATTCAATACAGATTATCGCAGTAAGTGACAAATCAGTCACGATTAAATGGAAAAGTAATGAATTAGCTGACAGTTTTGTGAAATACGATTCAACAAAGGGCGTCGCTCAAAAATTGGCGCTCCAGAAGGCGGGTTATTACACTGGTGACCTCCTTGAAAATGTCGTAGGTAGTCCAAAAGACGTATTTGAACACGAGGTTACGATAACTGGTCTCGTTCCCGGAACGGACTACACCTTCCAGGCAGGATGTGCTGATAAAAGTGATAACGAGTGGATTTCTTCTTCAATGCTTTTATTCAAAACAACTGACCTTCCGGACCTGACACCACCATCGGCACCTAAAAACTTTACAGCAATTCCTGGAAGCAACGAAGTCATGCTTACTTGGAATAAAAATAAAGAAAGCGACATTGCTGGATATAACGTTTATCGACTTATAGAAAACGATTTTGAAGAGATTTTCAGTCAGGTTACTGATACTTTCTTTGTAGATAGAGGTCTTGATAATGATTACACTTATTATTATAGAATAACTGCCATTGATAAACAGAGTCCGCCAAACGAAAGCGATTATTCCGAAGAAAAATTGGCACTACCAAAGGTAAATCTCGCTCCAACCGCTCCTGTTTTATTCAGTCCTGCAAATGGTTCAGTAATAAGTACTCTCATACCAGCGCTTATTATTTATAACTCGACGAGTACAAGAGATACTCTTACATATTCGTTTATTGTCTCAACCGATTCTACATTTAATACGAATATAGTTGTTTTCCAGACAGGCATAAAGGAAGGACAAATAAAAACTGCATTCACTTCATCATCGGCACTTGCTGATAAAACAAAATACTATTGGAGGGCAAGAGCATTTGATGGTTATTTTTATGGTGGATGGATGAACTACGCTTCTTTCGACATAAACGTAATAACCGCCGTTGAACTTGTTAGTTTTGAAGCGTTTGAAAATGATGACAAAGTTTTACTTAAATGGGAAACCGCTTCCGAGAAAAATAACGCCGGATTTAATATTCTAAGAAGTACAGTAAATGATGGTGAGTTTGTAAAAATAAACAAAGAATTAATACAGACCAATGATAAGGGAATATACAAATTTATTGATGAAGATGTCGAATTAGGGAAGGTATATTATTACATACTACAATCAGTTGACATTAATGGCGAAATCAAATCACATAAAACAATTTCAGTGACTCTAAAAACTCCACGTGATTATGCTTTATACCAAAATTATCCAAACCCATTCAATCCTGTTACAAACATAAGATTTGATTTGCCAAAGAATGATAAAGTTATGTTAAAAATATATAACATACTTGGTCAAGAGGTTAAAACACTGATAGACGACGAACTGCCAGCGGGTGTGCATTCAGTATTATGGGACGGAACAAACGATTTTGGAATAAAAGTTTCCTCTGGAATTTACATTTATCAACTCAAAGCAGGTAAGTTTGTAAAAGCCAAAAAGATGTCATTCATAAAATAATCATTTGGTTTTATTTTTGATAATTTTTATATTAAAATAGTTTAATTCATATAGTTTTTAAACAATATATTGCCATCTCGAAAAAAGGGGATGGCAATTTCATCTTTAATAATACGTTTGTTTGATTATCAGAACTTCCTTAATTCAATTATATGCTTGATTTAGAGACATTACGGAGAAATGATATTATCCTTTTACTTTTATCATTTCTTAGAATTGCAGTGCCAATTGCCATTGTATATATATTCATACGACTTATGTATAAGAGTAATAAATAAATTATAACTTCCAATTTATTTTCACCTTATGAGAAAATACGTATATCTTAAAATTGCAGTATTCATAGTTTTTCTTTCTTGCATTTCTTCTTTTACATATAGTGGGATTTTGCATAAGAATCTTAGCATAAATCTACCTGGAATTTATGCTGGAGCAGTTGCCTGCGGTGATTTAAATAATGATAAACTTATCGACCTTGTGATTATTGGGGAAACAGAGATAAACGGAAAGTTTATAAGAATAGCAAAGGTCTATCGCAATACTGGCAGTGGATTCATTGAAGACAGCAATACGATAACAGGTGTTTATTTTGGTTCCGTTGCTCTTGGCGATTACAACAATAATGGATTTCTCGATTTGGTTATTTCTGGTTTAGATTCGCAAGATGTAAACGTTCTTGAAATTTACAAAAACATCTCATCTAAAGGGGGTCAAATAAAATTTGAACTTGATAAACAACAAAATACTATATTATCTCCCGAAAATCAACTTCGTTACAGTTCATTGGACTGGGGGGATTATAATAAAGATGGACTTCTTGATTTAGCAGTATGCGGTATGAATAATCTTGGTGAAGCAAGCACTATCGTATTTAAAAATCGTGGCGGTTTGAATTACGTTTTAGAAAAAGATGTCTCACAAGTTCTTCTTAATATTAATAAAGGGCAAATAAGATGGATGGACTATGACAACGAT
This sequence comes from uncultured bacterium, assembly GCA_964491835.1. Taxonomy (GTDB): domain Bacteria; phylum SM23-31; class SM23-31; order JAUVVT01; family JAUVVT01; genus CAZBIT01. The sequence continues at coordinate 1,256 of CAZBIT010000194.1, read as the reverse complement.
GGTGACCTTGACCTTTCCTTGTGTGGATTTAATACCCTTTGTAGAAGAGCAGCGAAAATATTTAAAAACGAACCAGTTGGAATTCTTAGAGAAGATAAGAATAATTCTGAAATTATTGAAAAACTTTCTAGTTCCTATATGGAATGGGGGGATGCAAATAATGATGGAAATTTAGACCTTTTACAATCAGGCTGGGCTGAAGGATGGTATGCAAGTGTTAACCTTTTTGAAAACAGAATTGGAGGCAATTTAGGGGATAACATCATCAGCAACTTAACTAATAATAATCCTCAACTTTTAATAGTCGGTCCCGTCGCTTGGGGAGATTACGACAATGATGGCGATTTCGATATTGTAATGATGGGAGTAAATGAATTCTCACAAAATCTTGCTTTTATACTGAAAAATAATCAAGGACAATTTGAAATTGATAATCAACAAAACGAATTTACAGGACTCAAAAATGGATTCCTGAAGTGGATTGATTATAATAACGATGGAAGACTTGACCTTATTGCTGGTGGCGAAGATGAAGATGGAAATAGAAAAACATATATATACGAAAATGACGAATCGAAAGTTGCAACAAAACCATTACCCCCAAATAGGTTGAAAAATGTGTTTGTCACAAATAATAACGTTACCTTTTCCTGGGAAGAGGGAAGCGACGTTGACTTTAAAGATAGTGAAAATTTGACATACATTCTCAGAGTTGGTCAGACACCAGGTGGAAATGACATTTATTCAGGAGCAATTCCAGTGGGTAATGGAAATGTGGGTAATGCATTAAGTTTTAAGTTAAATATTCCGCTTTCCAGAACGACATACTATTGGTCAGTAAGAACAGTTGATGCACAGTATCAAGTATCAGATGAATTTTCTCCCGAAGCAATCTTTTTAATAAAAAGGTTTGTAAATTCAAACCAAACTATAGTGGATTTACAGCAGACCGCTATTGCCTGGGGTGATTACAATAACGATGGATTTATTGACCTTATTACCGCCGGTGAAGACATCAATGGCAAAAGCAGAACCGTTCTTTTTACTAATAACAAAGGTGTTTTACAGGAAAATACTTCAATTGTATTCCCAAATTTTAAGAATGGTTCGTTTGCGTGGGGTGACTACGACAATGATGGTAACCTCGACCTCGCACTCTCTGGAAACGATGGTTCCAGCAAAATATCATATATATTCAAAAACGACCCTCCGGGTACTCTAAAGTTAGATAATCTTAATTCAAATAAAATTACAAA
>CAZBIT010000193.1:0-5471 GCA_964491835.1 uncultured bacterium | reverse complement strand
TTTTTACTCCTTTTACAAAAAACTTCAAAGTCCTTTGAATAAAAAAACCTTTCCTCAGAATATCTTTTAGGAAAATGATGTTCAGTCAACAATGGAATAAACACAACAGAAAATTCTTTACCTCTCGTTCTGTGAATTGACGTTATCGTAACTGCATCTGATTCTTCCTGGTCAAACGTAATATCAGAAAAAATGATTTCTGCTTGTTCTTCAATAAAATCAAGGAAATCTCTAATATTGCAAATCTGTCCACGCTCCAAACGCATTTCATAATAATCGAGCGATATCTGGATAAACTCCCCTAAAATTGACATCTCATTCTGCATCATATCAAAATTGTCCAAAGATGTACTGTGAACAACCTTCATTATAAAATCAGGAAAAGATTCTTCATTAACACACTTTAGCAATATATTAAATCTATTCATAAATATTCTAACTTTATCATAAAGTTCACTCTGTTCATTTCCGATAATAATTTTAGATTCAATATCTTTCAACACTTCATAAAAACTTTTTCCTACCTTACGGACAAGTTTTGAAATACTTATATATTCAAGAATGTTAAATCCTGAGTATGAATTAGACAATATTTTCTTAAAAGCCAAATCATCATAAGGATTATTCAAGAGAGTTAAATATAATAAAAGATACGTTAATTCTTTACAGTTTGAAACATCGAAAGAACCATATATTTTATTGGGAATCTTAAGATAGTCGAGCACTTCCCTGTAAATAAAACCATATTCATCCACATTTCTCAGCAAAATTGCAAAATCTGAATAAATAAAATTTTTTGTACCATCATAAGACACAATATTTTTGTCTTCCGTAAGGATAATCTTTTTTATTTTTTTCCCTATATAAAATGCCTCATCAATAATACTTTTTTCAACGGATATGGCAAGAAAATTATTTGAAAAATTGTAAATAGATTTGGGGACTTCAATAACATCTTTTGAATTATACTTATAAAATTTTTCTACCGCATTTAATAGTTGACCATCCGACCTATAATTGTTTTTTAAATGGAAATTTTTAACAGTCGGAAAATCTTCAATAAATTTCTCCAAAGCATTTTTTGTAACTGACCCATAAAATTCAAATGCTGTTTGTTTATCATCACAAGTAATAAATACGCCTTTTATTTTTTCGACAAGAACCTTTATAAGTTTATACTGCAAAGGATTAATTTCTAATAAATCATCAACAATAATCCTTTTAAATCCGTTCAAGCATTCTTTTGATTTCTCTATATCCTCAAAAAAATCAATTGTCTTTATAACCGTATCTTCATAATCTAAATAATTATGAGCATTTAAAACGTCAGTATAATTTTGATAAACATTTTTAATCAATTTGAATTGTGGGCTAAAAATGTCTTTACTAATAATTTCCTTAAAATCGTTGGCAGTAATCATATTCTGCTTCAATAACCTAATAAATTCAGCAATTTCGTATATTCTGTCTTTCGTGAACTTTCCAAAACCCTCGTTCTCCAATATATCGTTTATTATTACATTTCTTTTAAAATTGTTCAATATTTTGAAATTAGGATTTACTCCTTTTATAAAATGCCAATATTTATGCAATATTCTTACGCAAAAAGAATTAAACATATTAATCCATATCTTAGAATAGTTTTCCCCAATCAACTTATAAATATTTTTTTCAAAATCCTTCTGATAATCTGAATAATTAGTGAAAATAAGCAATTCATCACTGTTACAACGCTGTTCAAGTACCTGAAAAGCCGAATAACAATAGGTAACCATAGTTTTCCCGGTTCCTGAACCACCCAAAACCACTATATAATTATCCCTCGCAGTTATTGCATCTTTTTGATTCTGGTCGAGGTTGTCAAAAACCTTCTTAAAACGACTCTTTTCCTTCATTCTTTTTTTAAACTATACGTCCTTTTATAATTTAAAAATTTTACTATTACTACTATTAATATACCTACAAGCGATGACAAAAAAATTTCAATTATTATTGGAAATAGATTAGAATATCTAATAATAGAATTAATTGTAAGATACCCATCCTTCGTTAGTGAAGATGAAAATAAGCTGACGGATGATCTATAAAGGAAGGAACTAAAAGGGAAAAATATAGGCATACCAAATCCATTCACTTCTCCAGTATCAATCGAAAAAAGGTCAAAAATAATATGAAATGAACAAATGATGGCAAAAAGCAAAAAGCGGGCAAAAAAATACTTTTTTTTGAATATGTATATCAAATATGAAAACAAAAGCCCAAATATTATTGCAGAAAAAAATGAATGCGTTATACCATGATGATATTTGGTAGGTAAACCAACAAAGAAACCAGGTATCACGTCTAAATCTGGTGTCACAGAAATAAAAATTATCAATAAATAATTCAAATATTTTTTTTGAAATATATTTATAATCCCTTCATTTGAACTTGCTCCCAAACAAATACCAATTAAACTATGTGCAATTGGCGATGGCATAATATTATTCCCTACTTGAACTTTTATATGATGTATTTTTCGATTTTTCTTTTTCTATTTTCGATTTCTGTCTTTTTATTCTCAAATCCCTTTCTTCCCAATAGACCATAGGCAAATTGCTTTCCCTCTTCAACGCCCGGCTGGTCAAAAGGATTAATATTATAAAGATAACCTGCAAATGCCGTTTGAACTTCTAACATAAAAATTACTTGACCAAGAGTATTCTCATTTATTTCAGGTAAAACTATTGAACAGTTTGGCCTTAAATTTTTTGTCAGAGCAGTTTCAGTTGCAATTTGTTCAGCATGAAAAAGTTCATTCATCGAATGACCAGAAAGATAAGATAGACCTTCAATTTCCTTATACAAAAACCCCATTTCTACCGTAGATGAAAATTTTTCAACTTCCAAAAACGTTATCACTTTATCATTTGGACCCTCAATGTATAACTGCAATTGAGAATGTTGGTCGGTCACCCCAAGTGCTTTAACGGGCGTCTGGCCTGTATTAACAACTTCACCATTCAAAGAATATTTTTTACCCAAACTTTCAGCCCATAATTGTCTATACCAATCAGCCATACCAAACAATGCATCAGAATAGGAAATCATAACCGAAATATTTTTACCTTTTTCAACATCTAAAAGATAATGTAATATGGCATTCATATACGCAGGATTTTCCCATACGTCAGGATTTCTGCATATATTATCCATCTCCTCAGCACCTTCCAATAATTTTTCAATATCTATACCAGAAACTGAAGATGGCAAAAGACCCACCGGCGTAAGAACTGAAAACCTTCCACCTACACCTTCGGGTATGACAAAACTTTTTATACCTTCATCATTAGCAATTTTTCGAAAATTTCCTTTCTTTTCATCAGTAGTGAAAACAACGTTCTTTTTAAAATTTTCATTGCCGAGCATCTTTTTAAGTCGCTCTATAATGACAAGGAACTGTGCGTTTGTCTCAGCAGTGCTTCCAGATTTACTAATAAAATTAAAGCAAGACAACTTAAAATCAATAACATCAGAAAGACAGGTAAAAGTATCAGGGTCAATATTATCTAAAAAAAATAACTTTGGACGACCTTTTCTTTTACTCTTTGACAGAAGGTTATAATAAGGATGATTTAATGCTTTATGAACTGCAATGCCTCCAAGTGATGAACCACCTATACCCAACACTACAAAATTTTCAAATCCACTCGAAACATAACCCGCATAATCATTAATATCTTTGACAATATCTTTTTGATAAGGTAAATCGAAAAATTGAATTTCTCCCCTTTTTCGCTTCTCCTTTAATTTTAAATCTATTTCTTTTGTCTTATCAGAAAATGTGTTTATAATTTCTTCAGATATTCCGTGTTCATCTCCAATTACATTGGACATCATATTGTTAAAATCATATTTTATTCTCATAATATACCTCTTTGATAAATTTTAAGAAAAATTCAAATTCTCATTTTAAAAAAAGTTTTACAAAATATTTAGATAGACATATTAATAATTTTTATATCTTGACCTTCTAAATTTCTGATTTCAATTTTTTAAAAAGTTCCAAATACTTTTTGGCTGATTCTTTCCATGAAAAATCCAATTTCATACAATTTGACATTAAGTTTTTCCAAGATTTACCATCATTATAAAGATTTAAAGCCCTTTTCAAAGCGGAGATAAGTTCATTTGGTAAATAAACCTCAAAAACAAAACCATTCCCCATTTTATTATTTAAATTAAACTCCATCACCGTATCAGCCAATCCACCCGTTTTATGGACAGCGGGAACTGTCCCATATTTCATCGCAATTAACTGTCCCAAACCACAGGGCTCATATTTAGACGGCATAACAAACATATCTGAACCAGCATATATTAAATGTGCAAGACCTTCGTCAAATTTCAAATGAATAGCAATCTTTTCGGGAAATTTTTGATTCATAGAATTCAGAAGATTATGATATTTTTCTTCACCAGTTCCAAGAATAATAAGTTGAATATCAAGAGCCATCAAATCTCCGATGCATCCTTCAATTAAATCGAATCCCTTTTGTTCTGCCAATCTTGATATCATTCCTATTAATGGAACTCTTCTATTTTCAATAACAGGAAGACCGCTTAATTCCAATAACTTTTCTTTATTAATTAATTTATCCTTCACCGTCTTAAGAGAATATTGTTTTTCAATGAGGCCGTCAATTTTTGGATTCCATATTGTATAATCAATTCCATTAATAATTCCATAAAGGTCTTTTGCCCTCCATTCCAAAACTCCTTCAAGCCCACATCCAAAATCTTTGGTCTGAATTTCTTTGCTGTAAGTTTCACTGACAGTTGTGATGAAATCAGAGTAAACTATCCCTGCTTTTATTAAACTAAACTTTCCGTAATATTCAATCTTCTCGAAAACAAATTCTTCCCAACTCAATCCCGTTATGTAATACATATCCGGTGGATAATTACCTTGATAAGCAAGGTTATGAATTGTAAAAACTGTATTAATATCCTGATAAAATGGGTCATTACGATAAATGGTTTTGAGATAAGCGGGAACAAGTCCGCTCTGCCAATCGTGACAATGAATAATGTCCGGCTTCCAATCAATCAATTTTAATGCCTCAAGACATCCCCTACAAAAAAAGGTAAATCTTTGAAGATTATCTTTATAATCACCTGATATATCTCCATAAAGTCCATCCCTATCAAAATACTCTTCATTTCCAATAAAAAAAACGTCAACATTTCTGCCCGTTCTTCCTTTACTTAAATTTCCAGATTTTGCTTCTGCTCCAATAGGAACGTTGACATTCATATCTATCTTTTCAATTTTGAAATTATCTTCGTTAATTGTTTTATAACGAGGCATCATCACTTTAACCTCGACCCCCAATTTTTCAAGTTCTTTTGGAAGAGTGCCTGTTACATCTGCAAGACCACCAGTTTTTGCAAATGGTAACACTTCTGGTGAAATCAATAATATCTTCATA
>CAZBIT010000192.1:0-5472 GCA_964491835.1 uncultured bacterium | reverse complement strand
AAAAATCTTTTGAAAAAATTTTATAATACCAAAGTGCATTTTACAAAACAAACTTCTATAATATCCATTCCATTTATTTCTCAACTCAATAAAGTAAGTATCTCTTGTAATTTCGTATAATACGTCAAGCAATTTTATATGCAAAATATGATATTCAATTGATGATAATCTTTTATCACTACGAAGGTCATATCTTGTCCAGTAGTTTGTATCATAACGTTCTATATTATTTCTTAGTGAATTTATTGCTTTATTAAATAACATTTCTGCTTTTTTATTTTCAGTAAAAGTATATAAATCATACAAGCCCAAAATAGAAAAAATAAAACCATTAAGAACACTATTAGAAAAACTTGTTGGATATTCCTCAAACACAATTCCATTATCAGGGAAAAATGACATTACTCCTCCTTCACTAACAGGCACATCAAAAACATTTATTGCTTTTTCTGCAATATCAACATAATTCTTAATCCCAAACAATTTATTTGCTCGAACCAATACAGACACAGCCAATCCTTGTGCCATAGCAGAAATCCAAGGTGCTTTTAATCCACATTCCGTTAAATCGAAATTATAAAACCAAACCATTGTATTATTTTTATAATCCGAAACATACATCAAAAACCAATTGACACATTTTGAAAATATTTTTAAATACCTTTCATCTTTTGTTTGAAGATACAGTGAATGATTTGCAAGAGAATACTGTGCAATCGTAACAGGATTATATCTTAAACCAATCTTCCCCCCATAATTAACCATTGGAATGCCATCAACATCAAAAGTCAATCCAGAAAAATATTTTTCCATTTGATTACTGAAATCATAATAATATTCAATCCGCATTCTTTTTTACTAATCTCCTTATTGTTTTTATTTCATCTGGTTCAAAAAATTTAAGAACATAAAGGATAACAAAATATAAAAATGGAATAAAAAGTTTAAATATTACATTGACATCTTTCGCAATAAAGCTTAAAATCATAATGATGCACCCACTTAAAAATATTTTAAGAACTTTCATAAAATCATACTTTATTGAATATAACTTTTGAGAGACAAAATATATAAGTATTGTGAGAAATAAATAAGATATTACGGTTGCCCACGCTGCTCCGAGCATATCATACTTAGGGATTAAAAAAATGTTTAATATTATATTAAATAATGCAGAAATACCTGTAATTATCGCAACGAGATATGTCTTATCCTTCAAATAAATACCAATATTGAAATTCTCATAATTTCCATATAAAACATACCCTAATGCCACTATTGGAATAAGTTTTATTGCTTCATAATAGGTAGGCGAAAAAATATACTTAAAAAATATTGGAACATATACGCATATAATTATATAAAAAAATATTAGAAAAAAATTGAAATAATTAAAAACAACTGAAAATATCTTTTTTGCATTTTCTTCTTTATAGATTTGAAAAATAAACGGGAACCACGCAAATCTGAAACCTGTAATAATAATCGATAATGCCATACCTATTTTATAACCAACCGCATATATACCAACTTTCTCAATAAAACCGAAGTATTTTAAAAGATATTGGTCAAACATAATCAAAATAGTCAATGAAATCACAGCAGGAACAGTCGGTAATCCATATTTAAAAATATTTTTTAACAATTCCAAAGAAAATGTAAAATGCAGCAATTTTTTTATTTCAAATGAAATTATCAAAAATAAAGCAGCAGAGCCAGCAAGATTTCCAAGAATTGCTCCATATAACCCCATTTTAAAAACCATCAAAAATAAAAGATTTGACACAAGGATAACACACATTTTTACTATAATTGCAGAGATGAATCCAACTGGATTATTCTGAGCACGATAAACAAGAAGAACCAAAGTTGAAAGTGATTCTAAAAGTAAAATTGCGGAACCATAATAAAATATATCTGAATATGCGTTGTTATCGAAAAAAATAATTGACAATTTCTTTGAAAAGATGATAACTAATAATGATAAAAATATATTAAAAATTGATATGAATAAAAAAGACGTGCTGAAAACGTCTTTCTTTTCATACTCTTCGCCAAGAAAATATCTAATAAACCCGGAATTTATTCCCAAAAGATAAAAAGTTAAACTAAACGTATAAAAAACTATGAAAAGTGAAAAGACATTATATTCATTAAGTTTAAGATAATGAGTGTGAATTGGTATTAGTAGAATGTTTAAAATTTTTCCGCCAATATCACCAATTCCATATATTGCTGATTGACTGAATAATCGTCTTACTTGATAATTTACAGTTCCATTTTCCATCCTAATTGCCTATATTTTTCAAGCATCAATTTTACTACATTAATGCTATTATGATATTTTTCAACCCATCTCCTTGCTTCAAGACCCTTTTTTATTCTAAATTCTTTGTCGGAAACCAAATGGATTATTTTGTCTTTTAAATTATTTTTATTGATATTAATAAATGGATGGTCGGATATAAATTTTTCATATTCAGGTAAAAGTTCAGTGCAAGTAGCAATTCCCATAGCCATTGATTCAAGAGAGTTATATCCATACCCAAACTCCCCCAACGCATCTATCATTATGTCACAGGTAGATTTTATTTTCAAAGCATCTTCATTTTTCATTTTTTCAATTAGAACCAATTCCAGAGGATAATCTTTTTCCAAACCCTTGACTATTTTTATTATTTCATTGCTTCCCTTAATTTCCCGATTGGTCGGAGCATGGCAAATCCTGACTTTTTTATTCTCATTATGAACAATATTGTATCTTGAACAGTCAAATGGATAAAAAATATAATTAATGTTATTGTGCAATTTAAGATGGTCAAACTCAACGGTAAAATTTATGTCGCTTATCTGCTCTATTATGGGAATAACGCCTCTATGCCTTAAATCGCTCCCAAGATACATCGCAACTATCTTCTTGCCCATACTCTTCAATTTCTTTTCTATTTTTCCGTTTCTCAGAAATCCTAAACCACAATATAGATTATAAATGTCAAAATCAAAAATATCAAAACCAAAATCACGTTTATTAATAATAATTTCCCATATAAAATCGCGAAAATTAAAAAAAAAATTTTCCAAAAAATTACGAGGATGCCAAAAAAATGGAATTTCAATATTTTTATTTATATTTTTATTAGATTTACTCAAAAAATATTTCCTAAAATTTCTTAAAAAGTTGTTTAAAAAATTTTCTTTTAATAGCGGAAGATTCAAACAAACGTCTTCCTCATAATTACATAATGTTTTCTGAAAAGTAATAAGCCGACTCTCTATTCCCAATTTTCTTTCTGCTTTAACCAACTGAATAGGTAAACCAGAAACGTTAAAGGGAGCAATATGTAATATTTTCATAAAAATTAAATGAGCATTATATTAATTCTTTATAAAACTGCTTACGAACAAAACTTTGTGAACCAAATCCTGACTTAAATTTGAATAATCCAATGTTAATTTGCATATTAACAGATGATATACCTAAATCCATATACTCAATCTTATTTTCCCATAACCACTTCATAACATAATATATTTGAAAATTTGAAGGCCTTAAATTTTGATATTCTTCATCAATAATATTATAGAAAATAAGGGCATTTTTCTTATTACATAAAAAAACTACAACTCCACCAATTAATTTATCTTTCAAAAACGTTCCAAACAGTTTTATTCTATCGGGAAACGTATTTAGCAATTCTTTTAATTCAGTAAAAGAATGTGTAGGATTAACCTTATGTTTAACTTTTAGCACTTTTTTTAATATACTATAAAAGTTATCAATTTTCGAAGTTTCTTTAATATAAATCCCATATTTCATCGCCTTTTTTACACCTCTTCTTGTTGTCTCTTTTAATGACTCTAAAATGTCCTGTTCATTAACAAAATCTAAATGCACAACTGAACTTAATTCTTCTTTAATAACCTTAAATCCATTAGAATAATATAAGAAGTCAATGCATTCGTAAAGTTGTCCCATATAAGGAAGCGGGGCTTGATTTATCATAACTTTTTTAAAATTATTTTCTTTAAGATAATCAATAAAATGCTTAATTATCAGGTCAATTTGTTTAAGACCAATATTATTTTTAAACACAAATCCACCAAACGAAGCACCAGGGTGAGATATAAAAATTTTCCCCTCTTCATCTTTTTCTATTCCCGGTATCACACTAACAGCTTCGTCCTTTATTTCAAACATTAAATTAAAACTTTTAAATCTCTCTTTTGGATGATACCCTAAAAATTTTTGAAGATGAAAAATAGTCCCGTTTTCAGAATTTTCAACGAAACTATCCCATTCATCAAAATCATTATTATTCGCTATCTTGACTTCAATAAAATCTTTCATATTAACAAATAAATCAGTTCAACAAAATATTTATCACACCCTTATTAATTTATTAAAAATATCTTTTAATTCTTTTGTAGTATTCTTTCTTGAAAATTTTACCAATTCTTGTGAAACATAAAAGGTATCTCTTAATTTTCCTGTCCCACCATTTTCAATTTTTTCCTTTTTCCATTGGTCATAATATGATAAAATCGCATTTTTAATACTATCAACATCATTATTTTTACAAACAATCCCTCGATTATATTTTCTTATCAAATCACTTGCCTCTCCCTCTGGCGTAATTGCAAGAATTGGAATATTAGAAGCAAGATATTCGAATATTTTACCCGATATTATGCCCGAATAACCTAAATCTGAAAGAACAAACAAAAGTAAATCACTATTTAAAAGTAATTTTAAACTTTCTTTATGCTCAACGTAACCTTTCTCTATTATTAAATCATTAATTCCTCTTTCTTTTGCTTCATCTTTAAGATTATAATCTATGGAAATTCCAGTATGCAAAAACAATAAATCATTTCTTAACTGAGGATTTTCTTTAACCGCCATCGCTAATCCGGATAAAAAGTCACTTGGGTCGTTTATATAATTAAAAGTCCCGGAATGAATTACATAATATTTATCGTAATTCTTTTTAGGAACATATTCAGGGAAATCATCATAATCAAATCCATTAGTTATAACAGAACAATTATTGTTAACATTATATCTTTTTATATCATCAATAATTCCATCAGAAACAGCAATGATACAATCAGCATTTTTTATTATCTTTTTTTTAATAAAGTCATTAATAAATCTGTGAAAAAATGTTGGATATTTTGAAATTCCATTTATAGACCAATAATCCCTGAAATCAGAAATCCATTTAACTTTAATTAATTTTTTTAAAAAAAGCCCTGCAAGATGACAAGAATTTGGAGGGGACGTAGTGAAAATTAACTCAATATTTTCCTTCTTTATAACCTTTAATGCTGATACTATTGCGAATGGAACCCATAATATCTTAGAATCAGGAATAAAAAACCACTTATTAATTATATTATAGATTTTTTTAAAGTATCCTTCTTTATATGTCTCATTTATTTTATTTCTTTTTATTTGAAAAATTTTTCTTA
>CAZBIT010000191.1:0-5477 GCA_964491835.1 uncultured bacterium | reverse complement strand
CAATCGACTTTTCTGTGATAATATCCTTAATCTTTAAATTTTTATTTAAAACCTTAATTATTTGCTTTCCCGAACTATAAGCCAAACTTTTTCTTAATGGGTCAACTGCTGGTATCGTTCCATTTCCCGGTAAAGCAATCCCAAGTGCCTCTAAAATGCAGTTCATTGAATTAGCAGTAAACAATCCAGCGCAACTTCCTGCTCCAGGACAGGCAAAACATTCTATTTTGTAAAGTTCATCTTCCGAAATTTTTCCTGCCGAATGTTTACCAAGTGCTTCAAAAAGCGTCCTTAAATCAATCCTTTTATCATCATACTTACCAGCCATCATAGGGCCGCCACTAACGAAGATTGTAGGAATATTAACTCTTACCGCTCCCATCAACATACCAGGAGTAATTTTATCACAGTTAGTTATACAAACAAGAGCGTCAAAACAATGCCCCTCAACCATCGTTTCAACACTGTCTGCGATAAGTTCACGACTTGCAAGAGAAAACTTCATTCCCTCGTGTCCCATCACTATTCCATCGCAAACTCCTATGGTATTGAACTCAAATGGTATCCCACCACTTTCTCTTATTCCCTTCTTTACTTCCTCCGAAATTTCTCTTAAATGTATGTGACCGGGAATAATTTCAGTGAAGGAATTCGCAACAGCAACGAATGGCTTTTTAAAATCTTCTTCTTTTAATCCATCCGCTCTTAAAAGACTCCTATGAGGTGCTCTTTCTACTCCCACCTTTATCTTATCTGACTTCATTTTTGACTCCGTTATTTTTAACATATGAAATAAAATAACATTTGTAAAATTACAATCTTTTATTAAAAATTGCAATATATTATTTTATTGATATAAGTTTTAAAATTAATTATATTTAATTCAATTTATTTAAAAAAATAATTCTTATGCAAAATTCTTTTTATGAACTTAAACATAATCAAAAAGGAAGAACAAAAAATGAAAAATAAAAAAGGTGAAGTTAAAAAGGTTGTTCTCTCATATTCTGGGGGACTCGATACTTCTGTAATTCTTCCCTGGCTCATAGAAAATTATGGATGTGAAGTAATAACGTTTACTGGAAATATAGGACAAAATGAAGAACTTGAAGGTCTTGAAGAAAAAGCGTTAAAATGTGGTGCATCGAAAGCCATCATAGAAGACCTTCGAAAAGAATTCATTGAAGAATACATATTTCCTACAATGCGTGCAGGTGCGATGTATGAACAGAAATACTTACTTGGCACATCGTTCGCAAGACCAATTCTGGCGAAAAGACAGGTTGAGATTGCAGAAATGGAGGGTGCTGATGCGGTTGCTCACGGTTGCACAGGCAAAGGAAATGACCAGGTGCGTTTTGAATTGACTTACAAAGCTTTCAACCCCAAATTGAAAGTGATTGCTCCCTGGAGAGAATGGGAAATCAGGTCAAGAGAGGATGCCCTTGAATATGCAAAAAAACATAATATCCCAGTTTCTGCAACATCCAAAAAAATTTACAGCATCGATACGAACATCTGGCATATGAGCCACGAAGGTGGTAATCTTGAAAATCCATGGAATCCACCGGATGAAGAATTTTTTGTGCTAACGAAATCCCCGGAAAATGCACCCGATGTACCTGTGATTATAGAAATAGGTTTTCAAAAAGGATACCCTGTGTCAATAGATGGCGTCAATTATTCTTCAGTTGAACTCCTAGAAAAACTCAATAAAATCGCTGGAGAACACGGAATCGGAAGAATCGACATCGTTGAAAACCGACTCGTAGGTATGAAGTCAAGGGGAGTATATGAAACCCCGGGTGGAACAATTTTATACACCGCTCATCGCGAACTTGAAAGCTTAATTATAGACGCAGACACAATGCACTTCAAAGATTCTCTTGCACCAAAATACGCCGAATTAGTTTACTATGGAAAATGGTTTACACCCTTAAGAGAAGCCCTCGATGCTTTTGTGAACACAACTCAGGAAAATATAACTGGCGAGGTAAAACTCAAGTTATATAAAGGAAATTGTATAGTAATAGGTAGAAAATCGCCATTCTCTCTTTACAGAGAAGATTATGCAACGTTTGGTAAAGAAGACGTATATGACCAGAAAGATGCTGAAGGTTTCATCAATCTGTTTGGACTTCCTATGAAAGTCAGGTCAATGCTTGAAGTAGAAGGTTTTAGAAAAACCGATTATAAAGCACCAAACTATAGTAAATTTAAAAGAGATTAAAAATTATCTAATAAATATGAAAAAAAATAAAGCATGGAAGGGAAGATTTAAAAAGCAGACATCTCCTTTAATGGAAAAATTCAATGCTTCCATATCATTCGACCAGAAATTGTATAAAGAAGACATTACTGCAAGTATTGCTTATGCAAATTCACTTGAAAGAGCCCACATAATAAATCAAAAAGAAAAAGACCTCATCGTTAAGGGCTTGAATGAAATAAAAAAAGAATTAGATGACGGAAAATTTATTATATCTCCCTCCGATGAAGACATCCATATGGCAGTTGAAAGAAGATTGATTGAAAAAATAGGTGCCACTGGAAAAAAATTGCATACCGGGAGAAGCAGAAACGACCAGGTAGTGACAGATGTAAGATTATTTATAAAAAAGAATAATCAGGATATTATTTCTGACTTAATAAATCTTCAAAAATGTATTATTAAAATTTCTGAAAAAGAAATAAAAACAATAGTTCCTGGTTACACACATTTACAGCAGGCACAGCCCGTTCTTTTATCACATTATTTTATGTCACTATTCTGGGCGCTTGAAAGGGACAAAGAAAGATTAAAATCTTGTGAAAAGAGAGTTGATACTCTTCCTCTTGGTTCAGGTGCACTTGCGGGAACATCATTTGAAATAGATAGAAAATATCTTGCCAAACTATTGAGATTTTCTTCTATTTCTGAAAATAGTATTGATGCGGTAAGTGATAGAGATTTTCTAATCGAATTTATTTCGATATGTGGAATTATTATGATACATCTCAGCAGATACGCTGAAGATTTAATTATTTGGTCATCTGAAGAATTTAAGTTTGTTGAAATAGATGAAGCATTTGCGACTGGTTCAAGTATGATGCCGCAGAAAATAAATCCGGATTCCCTTGAACTGATTCGTGGAAAAACTGGAAGAGTTCTGGGAAACCTTATCACCATAATGACGGTCTTAAAAGGGCTTCCACTCACATATAATAAAGACCTTCAGGAAGATAAAGAACCTTTGTTCGACACTATCGATACAGTTTCTGATTGTTTAAAAATATTTACGGGCGTTATCGATACTATAAAAATAAATCATAAAATAATCGATAATAAACTCAGTGAATATATAATTGCCACTGATTTATCCGACTATCTCGTTAAAAAAGGAATGCCCTTCAGAGAAAGCCACAAAGTTGTTGGCAGGATTATTCGTCATTCAATAGAAAAAAACGTTCCCCTTTCCAAACTTCCAATAGAGAAATACAGACAATTTTCAAATCTATTTAAAGAAGACGTTTATGAAGTAATTAACATAAGAAAAAGTATTGAAGTTAGAAAAATTGAAGGTGGGACTTCAACAAGTTCAGTGAAAAAACAAATATTAAAAGCAAAAAGAATACTAAGAAATTTTTACAGGTATAGGTCATAATCTGGTTTTTTAGGAATTATTAGACTTTAATCTTCACTACTAAAAATACTCTAAACATCGAATTTTAATTAAAACTTTTTCGTCTGTTCCAAATCTTAATTAACTAACTTTTTATAAATTATAAGCAGAAAAACACCTACCCAAAAATGCTCATGCAATACCTTGATGTAAACCTTCTAAAACAGATGGTGCCACAATACTTCCAGTTTTCTCTCCAAGAAAACCAAAAACTAATCCCCATAAGAAAGAAGTAAATATAGACAGCCAATTCAAATCCAATTTACCCTCAAACTGCAAGTATTCATATTATGACGGATACATTTCCTTCCAGATTTCTTTGACATATTTTGTGTTGTCTATGACATGGTAAGGTAAAAACATACCGACAATGACTGCGTCGTTCTTTTTGATATTTTTCAATGCGTATTCGAATGCTTTGCGTGCGTTTTCGGGTGTGGAGGCATTTCTGCTTGCAGCAAGGATTTTATATCCGAAACAGAATTTATTCGTAGTGTTGATGAATTTGCACATTGATTCTCTGTCTTCTTCTCCATAGTATTCATTGATATTCTCACTAATTTTTTTGATTGGGTTGTAAAAGCAAGCCATGTAAAAGTCAACATCCCAGTTTTTATCTTCAGCATATTCTAAAACTTGATGATTGTGACTGCATAACCCGACAAGAACGCCTTCATCTCTTATCATCTTGAGGAGAACCTGAACTTTGTTGATTTTTCCTTCCCGCCACTGTTTGTCAGTAGATGCGCCCCAGTGATAGAATGCGATGGGCTTTCTTGACATTAGCCATTGGAGGTTTTTGGGGAAATCTTCGATAGTCTGCACAGATGATGAGACAATCCAGTCCAGTTTTCCACCTCTTTCGCGGTGCATATCTAATAGATTCATAAAATTCTCAGTGCCGTGTGATTGCCAGGTGTTTATGCCATTTTCTTCGCAGAGTTTGAATATTTTTAGTATATTTTCGTCGGAGCAGTATTCAAGCATTATATTGGTCATTCCCTTTGAAAAATGTGAGACACCTTCCATTGGATTACTACCAATAATAAGTTTTGAGATTTTATAGTTGCCAAATTGAACCATTGGCATAGGTGGCAAATCTGATTGTTTATTGGTTTCAGCTAATATATCTTTAATTCCAAAAGATTGACTAACCAATATGCTACTTAACACGGATATTTTTCGTAGAAATTCCCTTTTGGTTATTTTATCATTGTGGGACATATTATCCTCCTGATAAAGTTTTACAAAAAAATTATTTATTCTAAAATGAATTTAAATTTTTTTCTTTTATTTGTGAGATTTTGGTTTTATTCTCTAAATATATAGGATTTAAATGTATTTTCTATATGTAGAGAAATCATATTAATCTAAATTTTAACCAGTTTCCCCATATCATTTTAATTCAATCACTACCAATACACAAGTTTCGAAGTAGGGAAAACAAAATCTAACTTTCCCTGCTTCAATTTTTTATTTCCTTCTTTACATCCGATTCCATTTTAGGAACTGCGTTAACTGTATCCACTTCTGCCTCTTTCTTTTCTAACTCTCTTTGCTTTCTTAATTCAGGATATTTATATACCCTTGTAGGAATTATTAATGCATCAAAGAATCTAAGTTTTTTCACCTTTTCCAAAAGCACCATAGCGTCTTTTCTTGAATTACAATCGCCTACTCTGACCTTGTGGCGTGGAGCATCAAATTCTAAATAAACCGCGACGTCAAGTAAATCCCTCGCTTTATCAGCAATTTCAATTGCATCATCTACAGTTGTAAAAATCCCAATTTGCACTCTCCATCCCTGAACCATTT